>CAZPNB010000060.1:0-5338 GCA_964587305.1 uncultured Spirochaetales bacterium
ACCAGCCCCAGGGCTTCAACGTCCTGGCGTTCCCCTGCAACCAGTTCGGCGCGCAGGAGCCGGGCACCAACGACGAGATCCTCGCGTTCGCGCACTCGAAGTACGGCGTCCCCTTCCCGATGTTCGCCAAGATCGACGTGAACGGTGACGGCGCCTGCGACCTCTACCGGTGGCTCGTGGCCGGTCACCCGGACGAAGACGGGAAGGAGGCGATCGCGTGGAACTTCACCAAGTTCCTGATCGATCGATCGGGTCAGGTGGTGGCGCGCTGGGCTCCGCCGGTGACGCCCGAGGAGATCGGTGCGGCGCTCGCGGGCCACCTGTGAGCATCACCCCTCCCAGCCGTGCCGCAGCGTGTGCCAGCGCAGGATGACAACGTGCGTGGTTCGTCGGGCGGGATCGCGAGGTGATCCTGCACCCACACGTCGGCGAGGCCGGCGTCTTCGGCGGCCCTGACGCAGGCGAGCAGGATCTCCGGCCGCGACTGCGCACCCATGCTGCGAACGGCGATTCCGAGCTCCGTGGCGGGTTCCTCCGCGGGCTGATAGCCATCTTCGCATGACCCAGAGCCCGCTGCGCATCGGTATCCTGGGCGCCGCCCGCATCGCGCCGATGGCGCTGATCCGTCCGGCGCGTGAGGTGAGCGGCGTCGAGGTGGTCGCGATCGCCGCGCGCGACCCCGCCCGCGCCGCCAAGTTTGCGGCGCGTCACGGGATTCCGGTGGTGCACGCGAGCTACGACGCGCTCCTCGCCGACCCCTCGATCGACGCGATCTACAACCCGCTGCCCAACGGACTGCACGCCGAGTGGTCGATCCGCGCGCTCGACGCCGGCAAGCACGTGCTGTGCGAGAAGCCGATCGCCGCCAACGCCGCCGAGGCAGAGCGGATGGCCGAGGCCGCCGAGCGGACCGGACGCGTCCTCACCGAGGCATTTCACTGGCGCTATCACCCGCTGGCCGAGCGCATGCGCGACGTGGTCCGGACGGAGTTGGGCGAGATCCGCGACATCGAGGCCACGCTCTGCTTCCCGCTGCCGTTCTTCAACGACATCCGTTACTCGTGGGACCTCGCCGGCGGAGCTGGCATGGACGCAGGCTGCTACACGGTGAACATGGTGCGCTGGCTCGCCGGCGCCGAGCCGGAGGTGGTGAGTGCCGAGGCGCGGCTCGCGAAGCCGAAAGTCGATCGTTGGATCCGAGCGGAGCTGCGCTTTCCCGGCGGTCGCACGGGTCGGATCACGGCGTCGCTGTTCTCGGCCCGGCTGATCACCGTCAGCGCGCGCGTGGCAGGCAGCGGCGGCGAGATGCGCGTGCGCAACCCGCTCGCGCCGCACTTCTACCACTCGCTCAAGATCGTGAAGCCCGGCTCCACCACGCGCGAGCGGCTGGCCGGCGACAGCACCTACACGCACCAGCTGCGCGCGTTCGCCGAGCACGTCCGCGGCGGCGCGCGGATGTCGAGCGACGCGCGCGACGCGATCGCCAACATGCGCGTGATCGACGCGATCTACGCCGCGGCCGGTCTCCCGGTGCGCGGAACCGTGGAGTGAGTCGGTCGATGTCGCCCGAGTCGAGATCGGGGCTCCGTCAATCCATCCACACGAGCCACGTCGTGAGCGCGCCGGCGGCGAGGATCGCGATCAGCACCACCGCAGCCAGCCAGCGCGGGACGAGGCTCGAGGGGTGGTTCTCCGGGTCCGACATACCGGAAGCGTACACATCCGGGTGCCTCCGTAGGCTATGCTGCACGCCCTCACGCATCCGGAGGGCTCGGCTTGTATCGCCTCTCGATCTTGATGGTGCTGTGTGCGGCGCTGTGGCTGCCCCTCGCCGCCAGCGCCGAAGGACCCGATTGGGACGCCCTCGCCGACGTCGGGACGATCGAGGTCGTGACCCGCGACGAAGACGGCGACGTGCGCGAGAGCTCGATCTGGTTCGCGGTGGTCGACGGGCAGGGCTTCATCCGCACCGGCGGGAGCACCTGGGGCGAGAACATCTCGCGCGACCCGAACCTCGTGCTGCGCATCGAGGGCATCGAGTACCCGCTGCGCGCCGACTTCATCGAGGGCGACGCGCTGCGTGCGCGGATCATCGCGGCGTTCCGCGAGAAATACGGCTGGTTCGACGGGTTCGTCGATTTCGTCCGCGGCAGCCGTCCCAAGATCATGCACATGCTTCCGCGTTAGTCGCGCGGCGGAGGCCCCGATGGCCGAGCCCCTGAACAAATACAGCCGCCGGATCACCCAGCCCAAGTCGCAGGGCGGCTCGCAGGCCATGCTCTACGCCGTCGGCTTCTCCGACGCCGACATGGACAAGGCGCAGGTCGGCATCTCGAGCGTCTGGTACGAGGGCAACTCCTGCAACATGCACCTCGGCCGGCTCGCGGCAGCGGTGAAGGACGGCGTCGTCGCGGCGGGCCTCATCGGCCTGCGCTTCAACACGATCGGCGTCTCCGACGGCATGTCGATGGGTACCGAGGGCATGAAGTACTCGCTCCAGTCGCGCGACCTGATCGCCGACTCGATCGAGACCGTGATGTGCGCGCAGTGGTACGACGCGAACGTCTCGATCCCGGGCTGCGACAAGAATATGCCGGGCTGCCTGATCGCGATGGGGCGCGTCAACCGGCCCTCGCTGATGGTCTACGGCGGCTCGATCCGGCCGGGCAAGAGCAGGAGCGGTTCTCCTCTCGACTTCGTCTCCGCGATCCAGTCCTACGGCGAATACATCGCGCACCACATCGACGAGGAGCAGCGCCGCGACATCGTGCGCCACGCGTGTCCGGGCGCCGGCGCGTGCGGGGGCATGTACACCGCCAACACGATGGCCTCGGCGATCGAGGCGCTCGGCATGAGCCTGCCGGGCAGCTCGTCGACGCCGGCCGAGGACCCGGCGAAGCTGGACGAGTGCCGGCGCGCGGGCGCGGCGATCCGGAATCTGCTCGAGCTCGACCTGAAGCCGCGCGACATCATGACGCGCAAGGCGTTCGAGAACGCGATGGTGATCACGATGACGCTCGGCGGCTCCACCAACGCGGTGCTGCACCTGATCGCGATGGCGCGTTCGGTCGGAGTCGCGCTCTCGATCGACGACTTCCAGAAGGTGAGCGATCGCACGCCGTTCCTCGCCGATCTCAAGCCGAGCGGCCAGTACGTGATGGAGGATCTCCACGACGCCGGCGGTGTTCCGGCGGTGCTGAAGATGCTGCTCGCGCGCGGCGCGCTGCACGGCGACTGCCGGACCGTCACCGGGAAGACGCTCGCGGAGAACCTCGCCGATGCGCCCGATCTCGCGGCGGGCCAGCGCGTGATCCACGCCTTTGACGACGCGATCAAGGAGACCGGCCACATCCAGATCCTGCGCGGAAACTTCGCGCCCGACGGAGCCGTCGCGAAGATCACCGGCAAGGAGGGGCTCGCCTTCAGCGGCACGGTGATCGCGTTCGACTCGGAAGAAGACATGCTCGCGGCGCTCGAGCGCGGCGCGATCCGCAAGGGCCACGTGATCCTGATCCGCTACGAGGGGCCGCGCGGCGGCCCCGGCATGCGCGAGATGCTGACGCCGACCTCTGCGATCGTCGGCGCCGGGCTCGCGGACGGCGTCGCGTTGATCACCGACGGGCGCTTCTCCGGCGGCTCGACCGGCTTCCTGATCGGCCACGTGACGCCCGAGGCGCAGGACGGCGGCCCGATCGCGCTCGCGCGTGACGGCGACCGGATCACGATCGACGCGAAGAAACACACGGTCGAGCTCGACGTGAGCGGCGACGAGCTCGCGCGCCGCCGCGCCGCCTGGACCGCGCCGCCGCTGCGCGCCGAGCGCGGCACGCTCGCGAAGTACATCCGGAGCGTTCGCACCGCCTCCGAGGGCTGCGTCACGGACGAGTAGGCGGGCGTGAAGGTCTCGATCGTCATCCCGTGCTTCAACGAGGCGAACACCCTCGAGACACTCGTCGACGCAGTGCGCGCGCAGGACCTCCCCGACCTGGAGATCGTGCTCGTCGACGACGCATCGACCGATGCGACGTGGGAGATCATCCAGACCAAACTGGTCGGGCGCGTCGACCGGGTGCTGCGCCACGAGCGCAACCGCGGCAAGGGCGCCGCGCTGCGCACCGGCTTCGCTGCGGCGACCGGCGACGTGTTGCTGGTGCAGGACGCCGACCTCGAGTACGACCCGCGCGAGTATCGCAAGCTGCTGCAGCCGATCTTCGAGAACAAGGCCGACGTGGTGTTCGGCTCGCGCTTCTCCGGCGGCGAGTCGCACCGCGTAATCTACTTCTGGCACGCCGTGCTGAACAAGGCGCTCACGCTGCTCTCGAACGTGCTCACCGATCTCAACCTCACCGACATGGAGGTCTGCTACAAGGCCTTCCGGCGCGAGGTACTCCAGCAGATCGAGATCGAAGAAGATCGCTTCGGCTTCGAGCCCGAGATCACCGCCAAGGTCGCGAAGCTGGGTGTGCGGATCTACGAGGTGGGCGTGTCCTACGCCGGCCGCACCTACGCCGAGGGCAAGAAGATCGGCTGGCGCGACGGCCTGCACGCCGTCTGGTGCGTGCTCAAGTACAACCTGCTGCGCTAGATGATCGAGATCTTCGTCGACGCCGATGCCTGTCCGGTGAAGGACGAGGTCTACGTGGTCGCCACCCGCTACGGCGTTCCGGTCGCGCTCGTCGCCAACGCGCGGCTCTACGTGCCCGACGGATTGGGCATCGAGCTGATCGTGGTCGACCGCGCCCCCGACGCGGCGGACGACTGGATCGTCGATCACCTCCGGCCGGGCGACGTCGTTGTGACGGCGGACGTTCCGCTGGCGGCGCGCTGTCTGGAAGCCGGTGCGCGGGTCCTGGGACCAAATGGCCGCGAGTTCGACGCGGATTCGATCGGCGGTGCGCTCGCCACGCGCGATCTGAAGGCGCACTTGCGAGAAGTGGGCCAGATCACCGGCGGGCCGCCGCCGATCTCGGCGCGGGACCGCTCGCGCTTCCTCGCGAAGCTCGACGAAGTGGTGCAACGCAGCCTGCGCGAGCAGCCGGGGAAGCTCTGAAGGGATGACCGCGCGCGACCTAGCAGGTCGCGTCGGTGGGAGGCTCCTCGTGCACCGCAGACCTTCAAGCCTCAGGCTCCGGGAACCTCGTCCGGATCCAAGAGGCCCCGCCGCCTCCAGCCCTCGGTGAGCAGCCAGGAGTGCGGAGGCGATACGGCCGGGGCACCCGGCGGCGAAGGCCCGGGGGCCTCGACTCCCGGAGACTTCCGCCGCGTCCACCCGTCGAACCAGCGCCCCGAGGACGCCGGATCGATCGCGAGCGCGCGCGAGAACTTCCGTCCGGCCTTC
>CAZPNB010000061.1:0-4340 GCA_964587305.1 uncultured Spirochaetales bacterium
TCGTCGCTGGCCGCCGCCTACCCCGCCTTCGGACGCGCGAGCTACACCGCAACCAAACTTGCACTCGAGGGGCTGAGCCAGGCGCTCGGCCACGATCTCGCGGGCCGCGTCGCGGTCAACTGCCTGCGCATCGACGTGCCGGTCTGGAGCGAAGGCTTCGACGCCACGCTGTCGAAAGAGCACGAGTTCCAGTTCGAGGATCCGGTGATCATCAGCGACGCGGTGCTCTGGCTGGCGCACCAGCCGCTCGCGCACACCGCCAAGATCCACAGCGTGACGGAGCTGCGCGCCGAGGGCGTCGTCCGGCCGCAGACGTTCGTGTGATATCGTCGGCTGACGCGACAGGAGGGAGCCCATGAAACGCTGGCTGCGCGCACTTTTCGCGGGACGGCCCACGTGGATGAACGTGCTGATGGTGTTCTGCGGCTACATGGCGTTCGTCTACATGCCCTGGGACTTCCTGATCAAGCCCGTCGCAGGCGACGAAGAGGTCTGGTTCGGGATCCGCCTGCACGGCTGGGCGGCCAAGCTCACCGAGCCGCTGCACTGGGCGATCTACACCGCCGGATTCTTCGGCTGCTACCGGATGCGCTCCTGGATGTGGCCCTGGGCCGCCGTCTACGCCGGCTCGGTCGCGTTCGGGATGCTCGTGTGGCCGATGCTCTACCAGGCGAGTTTCCTGCTCGGCCTCGCGGCCCTCGTGCCGTTCGCGCTGCTCACGCGCGCGCTGTGGCTGGCCGAGCCGCTGTTCGGCGCCGAGCGCGTGCCGCTGCGCGAGCGCTACGGCGAGTGGGCGCTCGTGACCGGTGCGTCGGCGGGGATCGGCGCGGCGTTCGCGCGCGCGCTGGCGCGCGAAGGTATGTCGGTGGTGCTCAGCGCGCGGCGCCGCGACCGGCTCGAGGCGCTCGCGTCGGAGCTGGAGAAGAGCTTCTCGGTGCAGACGCGGGTGGTGGAGGAGAATCTCGCAAACGCCGAGGGCGCCGAGCGGCTGGCGCGCGCGGTGTCGGACCTGCCGATCGCGGTGCTCGTCAACAACGCGGGCTTCGGCGCGGCGGGCCGGTTCGACAAGCTCCAGTCCGAACGCCTGCGCGACATGGTGACGGTGAACTGTGTCGCGCCGCTGGTGCTCACCCGGCGGATCCTGCCGCGCATGCAGGAGCGCGGTCGCGGCGCGGTGATCTTCACCGGGTCGGTGGCAGGGCGGCAGCCGCTGCCGCTGCACGGGGTCTACGCCGCCACGAAGGCGTTCGACCAGCTCCTCGGTGAGGCGCTCTACGTCGAGCAGAGAAGGCACGGTATCGACGTGCTGGTCGTCGAGCCGGGTTCGACCGACACCGAGTTCCACGGCGTCGCGGGTGAGCTGCCGCACGCGGGCGAGTCGCCGGAGGCGGTCGTCGAGACCGCGCTCGAAGCGCTCGGGCGCCAGCCGTCTGTGGTATCGGGCTGGGGCAATTGGCTGCTCGCGAACGTGGCGCAGCGCATGCTCCCGCGTTCGCTGGTCGTGCATCTCGCGAACGACTACACCTCGCGGCAGACGCCGGAGGATCTGCGCTGAATGCCTGCCCGCTCCACCCGCGCCCACTGGCTCGTGAAGTCCGAGCCCGAAACCTACAGCTGGGACGACCTCGTGAAGGACGGCAGGACGCGCTGGGACGGTGTCCGCAACGCGCAGGCGCGCAACAACCTGCGCGCGATGTCGGTGGGCGATCTCGCGCTCTTCTACCACAGCGGCGGCAAGCGCCCGAAGGGCGCGCGCAGCGAGGCGAAGCCGAGCGAAGATCGAACGAGCAAGGAGATCGTCGGTGTCGCCAGGGTCGCGGTGGCCGCCTATCCGGATCCGACCACCGGCGACGAGCGCTGGCTGGCGGTCGACCTCGCGCCTGTCGCGCCGCTGCGCGAGCCGGTCGCGTTGGCAGATGTGAAGGCCGACCCCGCGCTCGCGGAGCTTCCGCTCGTCAAGCAGGGCCGGCTCTCGGTGATGCCGATCGCGGCGCCGGCGTTCGAGCGGATCCTCGCGCTCGGCAAGACCCGGCTGCCGAGCCGCTGAGCGCGCGCGGCGTGTCCGAACCGGTGCTCGACGCCGAAACACTCGGCGAAGACGTCCCGCTGTTCGAGGCGATCCGCACCGCGCGTGCGATCCGCCGCCTGCGGCCCGACCCGGTGCCGCCGGCGCTGATCCGCAAGGTGTGCGAGGCCGGCACGTTCGCGCCGAGCGGCGGGAACCGCCAGCCGTGGCTCTTCGTCGCGGTCAGCGAGCCCGAGCGGCGCTCGTGGATTGCGGAGCGCTACCGCGCCGCGTTCCACAAATACATCGCCGGCGCGGTGGAGGCGGCGAAGGCGCCCGACTTCCCCGACGCCAAGCGGCGCAACATCCGCGCCGCGACCCACCTGGCCGACCACCTGCACGAGGTTCCGGTGCTGCTCTTCGTGGCTGGCTGGACACGGCGCGGCGAGACCCAGCATCAGGCGCTCTTCCCGTGCATCCAGAACGTGCTGCTCGCGTGCCGCGCGGTGGGGCTCGGCGCGTCGCTCACCACGCTGCACCTGGCCCACGGCGCGGAGATCGACGCCTACCTCGGCCTGTCGCCCGAGCAGCCGAGCTGCGCGATGTTGCCGATCGGCTGGCCGCTCGGAAAATACGGCCGCCCGCCGCGGCGATCGGTGGACGAGTGCTTGTACTGGGAGCGCTTCGACGATCCCGTTTGACTTCGCTCGGCTTCGCCTCGCTGCGCGCCGACCTCCGGCCGGCTTGCGGTCGCTAGCCCTCGCGCATGTAGGCGTTCGCGAGCGCGTCGGCGTATTCGTTCCACTTCGAACCGTCGTGCGCGCGGATCCACTGCAGCTTCGCGCGCGGGTGCGCGTTTGCGAGCGCCCACAGGTGCTTCACCTGCGCGAGGTTGGCGATCGCACCAGTCTTGCGCCGCCAGCCGCGTTTCTCCCAGCCCGCGGCCCACTCGTTCACCGTCTTCACGCACAGCTGGCTGTCCGAGTAGATCGTGACCGCGGCGTCGGCCGGCAGCAGCTCGTAGGCGGTGATCAGCGCGGCGAGCTCCATCCGGTTGTTGGTGGTGGACGGATCGCGGCCGTTCCGCTCGGCGCGGATCGCGTCGTCCTCCACCCACACGACGCCCCAGCCACCCGGGCCCGGGTTCCCCTCGCAGGAGCCGTCGGCGAAGACGCCGGTCTTCGGCCCCGCGTCGTAGCGGGCGAGCACTTCCTCGGGCGAGAGCAGGTCGTTCGGCACGGGCGCGGAAGATAGCGGCGCGCGCGCGTCACACGGAAAACCCGTCTCAGAACTCGATGTCGATCCCGACGAACGGCGCACCCAGCCGCTGCTGGACGTCGGCCAGTTCGCTCCCCAGCCGGTCGCCGAGCGAGAAGCCGGTGAGTCGATAGCTCGCGGTAAGGCCGACGCCGTAGTCGAGCGGCAGCGCCGCTCCGCCCTGCAATCCGTAGCCCGCCGAGCGCCGGCCGACCGCGAAGGCGGCCCCTACCGCAAACAGCCGGACCCCCGCCCAGGCGCCCGAGATCGCGCGCGCTCCGCTCACCGGAGGGCGCCACACTCCCGTGTCGGCCCCACTCGCTCCGGCGCGAATCGGAACGGAGAGGATCACCAGGAGCAGGGTCGCGAGGAGGCGGGCGGTTCGGGACGGCATCGAGGGAGGCTCCTGGCCTCGCCCTCACGAGGTCTTGACACCGGGATGGATCGTCCCGGCCGCCGCCGGCCCGTGTGACTGGCGTCACTCTTGCCGCCGGGCAGCGCGGCGAAGCCGAGCGGAGATCTGACGGGAGGGCGAGCGAAGGCGGGCCCCTGCACGGGTTAGCCCAGCCCAAACTGCCTATGCTCACCGTGGGATCGTGGGGTGGATCCAGCGGAGGAAAACGTGCACATCGCGCGCCTGCTGGGTCTGGCCACTGCGATCGCGCTCGCTTGGGACTCGGGTGCGAGCGCCATCCTCGTCTTCGAGGGCGACTGGATCATCGCGGACCCCGACGCGAACGCCGTCTACCGGATGGACCCCGAGACGCTCGAGGTCACCGCGATCTCGACGGCGGGATTGCTTCGCTACCCGACGGGTGTGGCTGTCGGCCCCGCACTCACGGTCTACGTGGCCGACCCGGACGTCAACGCGGTCTTTGCCATCGACCTCGTCGACGCATCCCAGACGGTTGTCTCCTCCGGCGGGCTCTTTCTCTATCCCACCGGTGTCGCGGTCGCCAACGACGGAGACCTGCTCGTGGCGGACCCCGTGGCCAACGCCGTGTTTCGAGTCGACCCGAGCGACGGCAGCCAGACGCTGGAGTACGCCAGCGCGGCGCCCCGCTTCGGCAGCGGGCTG
>CAZPNB010000062.1:0-7457 GCA_964587305.1 uncultured Spirochaetales bacterium
ATCGCCTGGAGCGGCAGCTCACGGGCGACGTCGATCACGAAGTCGCAGGAACCGCGCAGCGCGGCCTCGGCCAGGATCGCCCGTGAGCGCCGGCGCAGCTCCGGCGCGAGGTTGGCGATTCGCCGCGGCGTGAAGCCCTTGTTGACCAGCGCCCGAATCCGGTCGTGTCGCGGCGGGTCCATCATGTTGAGCATCACGCCCGCGAACGGCGTGTCTTGCAGGAAGGATCCGCCGTGCAGGCGCGACCCGCCGGTCACCGAGGAGAAGGTGGCGGGGCCCTGGAGCACGCGCAGCGCATCGGCGTGGCGGCTCACCACCCAGAAGCCCTCGCCGTCCGGCGTGTGCGAGGTGGGCTCGTGCCAGTACACCGGTGCTTCGCGGCGCAGCCACGTGAACACGTGCTGCGGAAAGCCTTTCTCGAACAGATCGAGATCGGTCAGGTCGAAATCCAAGGGTCACTCCCGATGGTCTCCGCTCACCTGCGGCTCGCTGCGCGCGACTCGCGGGCGCTCGAGACCGCCTAGTATAAGCCCCGACGATGCCAGGAGGACGAGCGATGGCGGGTCCGATTACAGAGCTCTCCGAGGAGGAGCGGATCTTCCGCGACACGGTGCGGGAGTTCGCTCGAGCAAGGATCCACCCGCGCGTGGCCGAGATGGAGCGCGAGCGCTGCCAGCCCCCCGACCTGATCGCCGAGCTCTTCGAGCTGGGACTGATGGGCATCGAGATCCCCGAGTCCTACGGCGGCGCGGGGGCGAGCTTCTTCATGGCCATCCTCGCGATCGAGGAGGTGTCGCGCGTCGACCCGGCGCTGGCGATTCCGGTCGACGTCCAGAACACACTCGTCGCGAACCTGCTGCTGCGCTGGGGGAATGCCGATCAGAAGCAGCGATTCCTGACCCGTCTCGCGGCCGACACGGTCGGCTCGTACGCGCTGTCCGAAGCGAGCTCGGGCAGCGATGCGTTCGCGCTCGAGACGCGCGCCGAGCGCAGCGGCGACGTCTGGCGGCTGTCCGGCCGCAAGCTGTGGATCTCGAACGCGGCGGAAGCGGGGATCTTCGTCGTGTTCGCCAACGCCAACCCGGCTGCCGGCTACCGGGGGATCACCGCCTTCCTCGTCGAGCGCGGGATGCGCGGCTTCCGCGTCGGCAAGAAGGAAGCAAAGCTCGGCGTGCGCGCGTCGAGCACCTGCGAGCTGCTGCTCGACGGCGTCGAGGTTCCCGAGGCCAACGTGCTCGGCGACGTGGGTCAGGGCTACAAGCTCGCGATCGAGACGCTGAACGAGGGGCGGATCGGGATCGGCGCGCAGATGCTGGGCCTCGCCGAGGGAGCGCTCGCCGGCGCCGTCGCCTACGCCACAGAGCGCGAGGCCTTCGGGCGGAAGATCGCCGAGTTCCAGGCGCTCCAGCACCTGCTGGCCGAGTGCGCCACCGACGTGGAGACGATGCGCCTGCACGTCTACAACGCCGCGCGCATGCGCGAGGCCGGGCTGGATCTGGCGCGTGCCGGAGCGATGGCCAAGCTCGTGGCCAGCCGTGCCGCCGAGTCGGTCGCGAGCCGCTGCGTGGACGTGTTCGGCGGTATCGGTGTCACCGAGGAGTGTCGCGCCGAGAAGTACCTGCGCGACGCGAAGGTCGCGCAGATCTACGAGGGCACCACGTTCATGCAGCTCAACACGATCGCGCGCAGCGTGCTGCGCGATGGTGCTTAGCGGGCGGGATCAGCTCGCGGGCGCGGCCAGGTGGAAGAACCAGACGCCACTCGAGCCCGAACCCGGCGGGGGTGGGTACTTCGCGCGCAGCGTCTCCGCGAGCCGCTGCTCGAGCGCTGGATTTTCGACCTTGACCAGGCGCCGCAGGTAGCGCTTGCCCGCCACCCGAACGACAGCTTCGGCTTCGGGGTTCTCCAGCGCCTCGTGGTGCCAGGTCTTGCCGGGCGGGAACGAGAGGCTGCACGGCACGTACGCCTCGCCGTCCAGCACCAGGATCCAGGTCGTGCGCGACCGGGCCGGATCGCCGCTCTGCAGCTCGATCTCCTCGATGTCCGCTGCGAAGGTCCAGTCGACCTGCGCGTCCGGGAGCCACTCTCCGCTCTCGAACGGACCGCCCGGGAAGATCGCGACCGGTCCGTCGGCGAAGCGAGCGCCGAACGCGACGAGCGCGATCGACGTGACGACCACTACGAGTGCGATGACGAGCCAACGGAGCACCTTCATCGGGCACCTCCTTCCACCGTGCGTGGCATTCTATCCCGCAAATGCAGCCATGGGAGGCGGTCGGACGAGACGTGCTTCGTCAAGGAATGCGGTGGATGTTCAAGCGGTCGCGCGTGTCGCGATCACCGCCGAGACCGGCGGGACCGCTTTCCGTCGAACGCGCGAACTAGCCGCGGCGGCGCAGGTACGGGGCGGCGGCCAGGAGGCCCGCCGCGAACACGAGCGCGGCCGAAGGCTCCGGAACCGCGCTCCCGGGGGCCGAGATGATGTGGCCTCGGCAAGTCTCGTCGCCCTGATCGCAGTACTGAAACTTGATCGTCCAGTCCGAGATCGCGAGCAGCGTTCCACCCTCGACGAAGAAGTCCCAGGTGTACACGTCGTCGCTCAGGATGTTCGCGTATCCGCTCGTGCAGCCGAAGCCCGGCTCGCCGGGGCCGGAGCACAAACCGTTCGAGTTGATGCCCGCAAACTTCGCGTCGGCCCAGCTTCCGTCGGAGAACGACACCAGCGTGACGTCGCTCGCGCCTTGAATCGCCTTGAAGCCGGCCTGGACGACACCGTCCAGGTCGCCGCTGTAGCCGGTCGAGTCGAGGCCGAGGGTCACGTTCCAATCGCCGCTGCCCGCGTCCGTGACGGTCAGGAACACGCTCGAGCCCTCACAACCAAAGGCATCGCAGTCGTCGAGATCGAGGGTGAGAGCGGGGGCAGCACTACCCGTGAGCAGAAACGCGAGGATCGTCAGAGAAACACGGAATCTCATGGTCGGGTCTCCGAGCGTCGGCGGGTAACGCCCTGTAATGGAAGCGTATTCTGGCAATGGTTCGCGGACGAGATCATGGGGGATCTGAAGAAGGAGTGTGGGAATCTTCCTGTACTACTGGAGTAGCCGCTCAGGGCGCGCAGGTAACATTGACAACGTCTACGTATGGGTAGACAGTGTCTACATGCCCACGGATACCGCGCTGGAGGGCCTGTCCGGGCGCCTCGTCAATACCGCGCGGGACGTGCTGATCCATGAGGGCCTCGATCATCTGACCCTACGCCACATCGCCCGGACGGCCGGCGTTTCCCACGGCGCGCCGCTGCGCCATTTCCGCAGCCTGGCCGACCTGCTGTCCGAGGTCGCTGCGCGAGGCTTTCGGATGCTCTCGGAGGCGATCGAGAAGTCGGGGGCGCAGCTCGCGCTGGGTGCCGGGCCGAACGCGCGGCTGCGCGCGGGCGCGCGCGCCTACGTCGAATGCGCGGTGGCGAACCCCGCGATGTTCGCGCTGATGTTCCGCCCCGAGCTGCTCGATCCCGCCAACTCGAGCTACCGGCTGTCCGGGACCGCGGCGTTCGAGCAGGTCGTGCTCCAGGTACGCGCCGCGCAGGACGCCGGCTGGCACGCCCATCGCAACACGCGCGTGCTCGCCGGTGCAATCTGGGCAGCCCTGCACGGCCTCGCGACGCTGTGGGCGCAAGGAGCGCTCAGCGGACCGGCTCCCGATGCGTCGCTCGAAGACGCGCTCACCACGTTGCTGGAGCTCTTGTTGAGCGACCAGCCCGGAGGCACACGATGACCGAGAACCTCTACCTGTCCGGGAACTTCGCTCCGGTCGCCGAAGAGCTCACCGCTCGCGACCTCCCCGTCACCGGCCGCATCCCCGAAGAGCTCGAGGGGCGCCTGCTGCGGATCGGGCCGAACCCGATTGCGGCCGACCCGGCGCGCTATCACTGGTTCCTCGGCAACGGCATGGTGCACGGCGTAGCGCTCCGCGGCGGGCGTGCGGCGTGGTATCGCAACCGCTTCGTGCGCGACGACGAGCTGGTGGCGGCCAAGGGCTGGCCTGCCGTGTCGGGCCCCCAGCGCGAGGCCGCGCTCGGTGGCGGTCTGGCCAACACCAACGTGATCGCCCACGCGGGCAGCACGTACGCGATCGTCGAGGGCGGCAACCTCCCGGTCGAGCTCAGCGACGATCTCGAAACGATCAGGCGAAGCGACTTCGGGGCGACACTTCCCGGTGGCTTCAGCGCCCACCCCAAGCGCGACCCCGACACCGGTGAGCTGCACGCGGCGGTCTACGCGATCGGAGCGGAGGAGATCCAATACGTCGTCGTCGGCGTCGACGGGCGCGTGCGCAAGACTGTGGACGTGCCGGTTCCGGGATCGCCGATGGTCCACGACTGCGCGCTCACCCCGAACTACTTCGTGCTGCTCGACCTGCCGGTGATCCTCGACCCCGGCGCAATCGAGCAGGGCGGCCAGCTTCCGTACGCATGGCACCCGAAGTACGGTGCGCGCGTGGGCCTCTTGCCGCGCGACGGCGGTGCGCAGGACGTGCTCTGGCGCGAGATCGAGCCCTGCTACGTCTTCCACCCGATGAACGCGTTCGAAGATGCCGACGGCCGGGTCGTGCGCGACGTGATCCGCCACCCGCAGATGTTCGCCAGCGCGCGCTATCGCGCGAGCGAGGGCCCCCCGACGCTCGACCGCTGGATCCTCGATCCGCGCGGTGGCCCGGTGAAGGAGGCGCGTCTCGACGACCGGCCGCAGGAGTTTCCGCGCCACGACGAGCGCCGCATCGGCAAACCCTATCGCTACGGCTACACGATCCAGGTCGGCGCGGGCTTCGCGTTCGAGGCGCTCCTCAAGCACGATCTGCGCGACGGCAGGACCGAGCGGCACCAGCAGGGGCCGACGCGCCTGTTCATGGAGCCGGTATTCGTGCCGCGGGCGCCGGATGCCGACGAGGACGACGGCTGGGTGCTGGCCTACACCTACGATACGGCGACGAACCGGAGCGCCGTCGTGATCCTGCACGCGCAGGACTTCGGCGGCGCTCCGCTCGCCACGATCCATCTGCCGGCGCGCGTGCCGTTCGGCTTCCACGGCAACTGGATTCCCGACGCGTCGTAGCTACCGTCCCCACGTCGCCCAAATCGGGACAGGGAGTGGGGTGCATGCGCTGGGGGCCGAGGGCGATCACCGCACTTTCCGCGTTGGCCTACGCAGTGGGAGCTGCGTGCGGCGGCGGTGGTAGCAGCACGGTCACCATCACCGCCTTGGGCTCCGGGTTTCCTCAGGGCTTCCTCCCGGTGCTACTCCCGCTCCCCCTAGCGGGAGGCTCCGGCGACGTGACGTTCCGCGCAGACGGCGATCTCTACGCGGTGGCCGGAAAGAGAGACGTGACGGTGGTGTCGCGCAGTGACGGCCACGTCTCGACGTTCGCCAGCAACGTCGGAGGCGGCAGCACCGAGCTGCGGTCGGTGGTGGTCGGCCCGGATGGAAGGCTCTTCGCCGGCGACGACGATGGCATGATCTGGGCGATCGCGGCCGACGGCACCTCCTCGACGCTGCTCGAAGACACGCTCACCGGCGCCCCGATCACCGGAATGGCGATCGCGCCGACCGGCTTCGGTGAGCTCGCGGGCTCGATCATCGCCGCCGCAGGTGCGTCGGGCATCCTCGCGATCACCACCGGCGAGCTGCCGGCCACCTCGGAGCTCGTCCCTCCCGGCCAGAGCTATGTCGACGTCGCATTCTCGGGCACGACACTGTTCGCGCTCGACGCTACGAGCGCCGAGATCGATACCGTGAGTGCTACCCCCGGAGTCGCCCCCACGTCGTTCCAGGGCGGCTTCGACAACCCGGTGGGCATTGCGGTCGACGACGGCCGATCCGAGATCCTGGTCGCCGATGCCGGCACCGACGTGTTGCGCGCGCTGCCGGTCTCTGGTGGCACTCCCACCGATCGCGCCCCGTACGACTTCGACCCCTCCGCGCCGAGCGGCATCGCCTACGACGGCGTCGGCGCGATCGCGTTCGTCGCGAGCGGGACGATCTACGGCTCGGCGGTGCCCCGGATCGACCCGGCGAACCCGAACTTTGGCCTGATCTTCAACGGTCCGACGGTCGGATACGGCGACCTCGAGTTCGACCGCAACGGCGAGTTCATCCTGGTCGCGAACGACGAGAGCACCCCGAACAACTTCCTGTTCCGCGTGCCTCGCGACGGCAGCACGGTCACGACCCTGGCGTCGGGGATCGGCGCCGCCGCCGCTGACGAGGCTCTGCTGAGCCTGGCGATCGATCCCGCGGAGGAGACGATCTTCATCGGAACCAGCCTCGGCAACGTCTACCAGCGGGACAGCGATGGGAACGTCACGTTGCTAGTGGATCCCGAAACATTGGCGACGGATCCGATCCTGGGCCTCGAGCTGGCGCCGGCGGACTTCGGCGCATTCGTAGTCAAGGGAGACCTGATCGCGACGACGTCCAAAGGCAAGGTGCTGTCGATCGACCCGCTGAACCCCACGCCTCCGACTCCGATCGCGACGATCGCGGCGACGTCGACCTGCGGGCTCTCGCCCTGCCCGGCCCGACTCAGCGATCTCGTCTTCGCGAGCGACGGCAGCGTGCTCTACGTGCTCGACAACGGCGCGTCGGAGGTGCCAGGCGACCCGCGCATCCTGGTCGGGGCTTCCAACGGCACGTTCACCCCCCTGGCGGGGGTGGATAGCGCAGAGCTCGGCCGGCCCGACGGGATCGAGATCGACGAGGGCGGGAACCGGCTGCTCGTCACCATGTCCACCGATGCGGGCGATCAGCTGCTCGAGGTGCCGCTCGAGGACCCGGCCGATGTGACCCCCCTCGCGAACATCGTGATCGACGACGCCTTCTTCCCGACCGGCATCGTCTGCGACCGGCTCGGAACCGCGATCCTGCGCACCGGAGACGGCTTCACCGCGCTGGACGCCGTCTCCGTGTTCCCCTGACTACTCGATCGAGAGCCACAGCCGCAGCAGATGCCGCTTGCGCTCGGGCTCGGGGTGATCCTGGTAGGCCGTGCGCGCGTGCAGGATCGTGTGATTCGAGAGCCACTGGATGTCGCCGGGGGCGAGATCCATGTCGAGGTAGAACTCCGGCTGGCCGGCGATCGCCTCGTAGAGGTCGAGCAGCTCGCGCTCGGGGTCGGTGAAGTCGGCGACGTCGGCGTGGCGTACCACCGAGCGGAAGTAGTCGCTGTGGAAGAACGTGCGCAGGCGCCCGCCGGCGAACCGGCACGGCGGGATCGGCAGATAGCGCAGTGCGCCTGAGACGTCCTCGTTGCGGATATCGAGCAGGAACGGTTCGTAGAGCCGCGCCACGAGGTCGGGGCGCCGCCGGGCAACCTCGTCGTGCACGGCGACCGAGCTGGCGATTCGGCTCGCTCCGCCGCTCCGGGCCGCGTGCAGACACAAGAGGCCGACGACGTCGGCGGCG
>CAZPNB010000063.1:0-4856 GCA_964587305.1 uncultured Spirochaetales bacterium
GCCGAACTGATGTTGACTCCGAGTTGCGGGAGGTCGCGCTCGATGAATGTTTGAACGAATCCGCGTCGCCACTCGAAGCTGGCTTGCTCCGAGCGCGCCAGGTAAGAAGCCGGCAGTCCGCCCCGACGCCACAGCCTGTCGAGGTTGCGGATTCCGACCTCATCCAGCGCAAAGCCGCTCAACTGGTGGTAGGCAATGCGGCCCGCCAGCGATTCGGACGTTTGCTTCAAGAGCTCCGGCGCAGCGCTTCCGAGGACCAGAAACCGGCAGGCATGCCGCGGGCGGTCCGCCAGGACTCGCAGCACCTTGAACAGGTCGGGATGGCGCTGGACCTCGTCGATCACGACCAGTCCCCTCAAGGGCTTGAGCGCCAGCATCGGCTCGGCCAGGCGGGCCAGGTCCTCGGGGTTCTCCAGGTCGAAGAGATGCGTGGGTCGAGACTCACCGCGCATCAGCGTGCGCGCGAGGGTCGTCTTGCCAACCTGCCGCGCGCCGATGATGCCGACCACCGGGTGACGCCGCAGCATGCCGCGCAGCGACGCGAGCTCCCGATCGCGTTGGAGCATGCATGGAAGCTACATGGAAATCTCGGTTCCATCAACAGAGATTTCCAGATTGCAGCGAACGGCAGCTCGCGCGCCAGGATCTAAAATCAGTGAGCAGCGACTCCGTTCATCGTACTCAGCCGCTTGCCACTCACGGCGTGTACCAGATGGGCGACGTGTAGGCGCGCTCGATCGTCGTCATCGGGATTTCCGACGACATCGCGACGCCGAAGTACTTCGCGTCGTACGCGGTCCAGCGCGGCGTCGGAATCTCGAGCACGCGCGCGTAGTAGAACGCCCGCTGCTTCGAATCGAAGTCCGGGTCCCTCCAAACCGTGATCAGCTCGGGCGCGCCGATCGTGTTCGTCCAAGTCGCGTTCGCCACGTCCACCGTGTCCCCGATCGGCGGAAGTTTGCCGTCGGCGCCGGGCTTGCGCTCGCCGCTCCATACCACGTCGTACACCTGCTCGTGCGTCTGGCCCTTCGCGTCGAGCCAGCCCTTGATCACCTGGATGCGGTCGAGGTTTGCGCCGATCGGGTCCTTGAGCGCGGCGACCAGGAAGGTAGGCGACTTGCCCTTCGGTGCCGCGCGCAGATCGCCGCCCATCGGCACGCCCTTCGTGTAGCCCGCCTGCGCTGGCATCCGGCTGTGCGCGGCCGCCGCTGCGAAATCAAAGCCGCCGAAGAAGCGCACGAGCATACGCGGGCCGGTGGTGGCGTAGGTCTCGCGGCGCTGCATCGCATCGAAGAGCGCCTCGCGCGTGTTCTCGATCGCCCACACCGCGGCGTAGCCCGAGGCGGCCTGCTCCCAGCCCAGGATCTGACGGCCCGGCCCGAAATCCATCACGGCCTTGCTCCAGCGATGGGCAGACGGCTCCTTGCCGCCGTGCTTGCCGAAGAAATTGTCCTCCTCCGCGGTGGCGAGCGCCGTGTGCGAGTCGGTCGAGCCGATCAGCCCGAACTTGTACGGGTTCGTGCCGAGCTTCTCCTCCAGCGCGAGGCCGGTCTTGAGGCCCTCGCGCGCGTATTCGTACTGGAGCATCTCCGACTTCTTCGCTTCGCTCAATGTGAGGTTGCCCTTGTCCCACTTCTCGTAGCCAGCGAACTCGTCGTTCGGCGAGAGGAACGGGTGCGATTCACCGTCGCCCTTGATCTGCGTCGCCTCGTAGAGCGGCTCCCAGCGCGCCCGCGTCTCGGCGTATTCGCGCGTGAGGCGCCGGTCTCGGAAGTCTTCCAGCGCGAACATGCGGCCGTTGCTCAGATTGCCGTTGTGCGCGATCGCGAGCACCTGTCCGCCGGTCGCTTCCTCGTAGGCCGTCAGCGCCTGCCAGAGGTCAGCGGGGTTCTCGCTGTCCAGCGCGGAGAGCGGCAGCGTCCGACTGGCCTTCTCGGCGGCGTCCCGGTAGATGACGACCCGGTGGAGGTTGTTCCCGCTGTTGTTGGAGGTCCACTCGTAGCCAATGAAGGCGGTGAATCGACCGGGGTCGTTGTAGCGATCGGAGGTGGCGCAGTAGAGCTGCCAGATCGGACGGCTGATTCTCGGGTCGCGCATCACGGCGGGGATCTTGCTCTCGCCGAGCGAACCGACCACCTCGAGTGCGGCCTTGAAGGCCGTCTCGCCGCCCTGCTGGAGCATGTCGTGCCAGCGTTTGACGGTCGGGTCGGCCAGCAGTAGCGGATTGCTCTTCCGGATCTCGCCCGTCATGCCGAACGCCTCGGAGTGGTCGGCGACGACGAGGAAGTCGAGCGGCCGACCGAGCCGTGCGCGCTGGCCCGTAACCGACACCACCTCCTCGCCGCGCGCGAAGCGATAAGCCTCTTCGGGTCCCAGCGTCGTCAGAAACGAGGCGTCGAGCGAGACGGTGGTGTGCAGGTGCGTGTCGCCGAAGAATGGGCGCGTCGGGAAGTTGCGCCCCGCGTAAGGCGAATAGGGTCTGGCGAGGGCTTTCTCGGTCGCTTGCGCGTCGAGCTCTTCCTGCGCGAACGCCGGCAGCGCGAGACAGGCGGCCAGCAGACCCGCGAGGCTCGCTCCGAATGTCAAGATTTTCATGGTTGCTCCCTCGCGGCGCGAATGTGCACGCTGTCGCCTCGCCTGTCTACCCCCGATTTCGCCCGGTACCGGGGCAGCGCGCGCGGAGAATGGCGTGCTACCCACTGCGGACGTGAGCGCGCCTCGATTCCTGGCCACTGCGCTTCGTGCGCTGCTTCTCGCCGGTCTCGTCGCCGGGTGCGCGACGACAGAGCGGATGATGAAGGCGGAACCGGCGCCCGATTCCGGCTTCCTCACCGAGTCGGAGCGGATGGCGGAAAACCGCGAGCGGGCGCCGTTCAATCGGGCGTGGGCCGACCCCGACTTCGCCGCAGCCAACTACCAATCCATCGTGGTCGCTCCGGTGAACACGCAATTCGTCCTCGAGCAGAGCACGTGGGCGAAGACGAATCCGCGCAACATCGTGATCGAGGATGATCTCGAGCGCATCGCCGGCGATTTCCGGCAGACCGTGATCGAGAAGTTCCGGGAGTCGGAACAGAACCGCCTCGCGGTGGTCGACAGCGCTGGTGACGAAACGATGATCCTCGAGCTAGCGATCACCGAGCTCGTCCCCGGCAAGGCATTCCTCGGCATGATCGGGCTCGCCGCCTGGGCGGCGCCGCTGCCGGTCGGGGTTCCGGTCGGCGCGGCGGCCAGCTTCGCCGACGACGGCTGGATGGCGATCGAGGGACGCGTGCGCGACGCCAGTACCGGTCAGGTGATGGCGATGTTCGCCGATCGCGAGCGGCCGAAGACGCGGATTCTCGACCTCGAGGCAGCCACCTGGTACGGACACGCCCGCGAGTCGATGAACGACTGGGCTGTGCAGCTCGTCGCGCTCG
Organism: uncultured Spirochaetales bacterium; assembly: GCA_964587305.1. Classification (GTDB taxonomy): domain Bacteria; phylum Myxococcota_A; class UBA9160; order UBA9160; family SMWR01; genus JAHEJV01. The sequence goes on from CAZPNB010000063.1 coordinate 3,420, forward strand.
CGAACACGCCGAAGGACGTCCAGGTCGAGGACTCTTCGTGGTTCGAGCTGCTGCCGTGGTGACGGACGCCCGGCCGAGGCTTTGCTAGGGAGCTACGTGGCAGGGGGACCACCCGTGTCGTTCAAACCATCGGTGTACTGGCTGCTCGCCGCAATTCCAGTCGCAGTGGTGCTCGATGCGATCGCGGGACCTGCTCCGCTCGTCTTCTTTTCAGCGGCGCTGGCGATCGTACCGCTCGCCACGCTGATCGTTCATGGCACGGAGCACCTCGCCACCCGCACGGGCCCGGCCGCGGGTGGTTTGCTCAACGCCACGTTCGGCAACCTCCCCGAGCTCATCATCGCCTTCGTGGCGCTTCGCGCCGGGTTGCTCGACATGGTTCGCGCCTCTCTGGTCGGCGCGCTGCTCGCCAACCTGCTGCTCGCTCTGGGCATCGCATTCGTGCTGGGCGGACTGCGTCACCACGTGCAGGACTACAACCCCGCGGCGGCGCGCACCTATGGCTCGATGATGTTGCTGGCGGCGCTGAGCATGGTGGTGCCAGCCACCTTTCACCACTTCCTCGGCGAAACAGCGCCACGCTATGCCGAAGCGCTGGATACGGGGGTAGCGCTGGTGCTGCTCACCGCCTACGCGCTGTATCTCGTCTTCATGCTGCGCACCCACCCGGATTTCTTCGCCAGCGACCACGCAGAGCAAACGACGGCGGGCTGGAGTGTGTCGCGGGCTGGCGGCACGCTGCTGGCTGCATCGCTCGGCGCGGCGTGGATGAGCGAAATCCTGGTCGGGGCGGCGGAGGCCACGGGACATGCGCTCGGCATGTCGCCTCTGTTCATCGGCATCGTGCTGCTCGCCGTGCTCGGCGGTGCTGCCGAGAGCGGATCGGCGATCGCGATGGCCCGCAGGAACAAGATGGATCTGTCCGTCGGCATTGCGATGGGCAGCTCGATCCAGATCGCACTCTTCGTCACGCCGGTGTTGGTGCTCGCCAGCCGCGCGATCGGCCCGGAGCACCTCACGCTTTCGTTCAGCCGCGCAGAAATCCTGGCACTGCTGTTCGGGGTGCTGATCGGCGTCCTGGTCACGAGCGACGGCCGCGCGAACTGGTTCAAGGGCGTTCAACTCCTCACGTTCTATATCATTCTGGCGGCGATGTTCTACCTGATCCCGTTCCAAGCCAGCTTGCCATGACCTCACTGCTCCCGGCCGCCTTTGCACCCGGCCGGTTCCGTTTGCTGCTGGCCGTCCTGCTCGCGTCGCTGCTCGGCTCGGCTGCCACTGCGGGTCACCCGGGCGAGCGAATGGTCGAGGCCGTTATGGCCGTGCTCGTGATCCTCGCCGCGGTCTATGATCTTGTCGAGCATCGGGAGCGGAGGTGGTCGGGCGCCCTGGCCACCGCCGCGGTGGTGTTGATCGCCCTGGCCCTGGTCGTCCGGA
>CAZPNB010000064.1:0-3324 GCA_964587305.1 uncultured Spirochaetales bacterium
GATCGTTCCCACCGGCTCGCTGCCGCGCGAGCCGCTGACCGGCGATGACAAGCGCCTGTTCGACCTGGTGGCGCGCCGCTTCTTCGGCGCGTTCCACCCGCCGGCGCAGTGGGAACGCGTCGAGCGCGTCTCGGTCGCGACGGGCGAGCGCTTCCGCACCCGCGCGCGGACGCTCAAGGTGCCGGGCTGGCGCGCGGTGCTGCCCGACACGGGCGACGACGAGGAGGCGCCGCTGCCGCCGCTGATCGCCGGCGCGGAAGAGGCGAACGACGTCGCGGTGCGTGCGCTCGAGTCGCGCAGCCAGGCGGAGGAGACGAAGGCTCCGGCGCGCATCACCGAGGCGCGCCTGCTCTCGCTGATGGAGAACGCGGGCAAGCAGATCGACGACGAGGAGGTGGCGGCTGCCCTGCACGAGAAGGGGATCGGCACCCCGGCGACGCGCGCCGACATCATCGAGAACCTGATCGGCAAGGGCTACATCGTGCGGCTCGGCAAGGCACTGCGCCCCACCGTCAAGGGCATCCGGATGATCGACACGCTGCGGCGCATCCACATCGATCGCCTGACGTCGCCGGAGCTGACCGGGGAGCTCGAGGCGCACCTGCTCGAGGTGGAGCGGGGCGGTCGCACCCGGCGCGACTTCATGACGGAGATCACCGACTACACCGTCGAGATCGTCGAGCGCGCGAAGACGTTCGGCTACGACGAGCTCTACGACGCGAACGAGATCTTCGGCAGCTGCCCGTCCTGCGGCCGTCCGGTCGTCGAGATGGCCTGGTTCTACCGCTGCCGCGAGGAGCCGCCGCGCGATCCGGACTGCTCGCTGCGGTTCTGGAAGGACATCTCGGGGCGCTACCTCGACAAGCGCACCGTGCGCGCGCTGCTGGCCGACGGTACCAGCGGCGAGATCGACGGCTTCACGGCGCGCAACGGACGCACCTACCGCGGAGCGATCACGATCGACACCGAGGAGTGGAAGCTCTCGGTGAAGTCGGCGGGCTGGAACGACGAGGCGACCAGCGATACGCCCGAGTACGACGTCAACCCCGAGCCGCTCGGCCGCTGCCCGTTCGAGCAGGACTGCGCGATCGTCGAATCGCCGATGCTCTTCGTCTGCGAGCGCAAGCTCCTGGAGGACGAGCTGAGCCGCGAGGAGCGGAAGAAGCGCAAGGAGGACGGGCAGCCGCAGAGCTGCGGCTTCGTGTTTCCGCGCACCGTGTGCAAGCGCGAGATCACGCGCGAAGAGGCCGAGATCTACCTGCGCGACGGCAAGACCGAGCTGCTGACCGACTTCACATCCCGCTTCGGGCGGCCGTTCTCGGCCACGCTCGTTCGGAAGGACACCGGCCGCCACGGCTTCGAGTTCCCGCCGCGCAAGCGCGCCGGCGAGGACGGCGACGCGGCCACGGCGCCGCCGGCTGGCGAGAAGCCTTCGCGCGCGGCGAAGGCGCCGCGGAAGAAGGCGGCCCCCGCAAAGCCTGCGCCGGTGAAGGCGGGTAGGAAAACCCCTCGCAAGAAGGCGCCCCGCAAGAAAGTCGCCGCGAAGAGCGCGCCGAAGAAGACCGTCCGGAAGGCGGCCGCCGCCGATCCGCCCGCGAACGACTGAGCGCGGCTGCGATCGGGGGATGACCCCGCGCCCACCTGGGGGTATAAATGCCCCGAGGCTCGCGAACGGGCGCTGGGGGTGAGATTCCAGCCCAATGCAGCCGGTGGGCTCGTGACCGGTCGTTGCCAATGGCGAGGTGCAGTGCGCCTCGCGCTGGCGGCGCTCGCCCTGCTCCCGGCCGCGCGCGCGGCGCGCGCGGTGGAAGCGCTGGGCGGGCGCGTCGAGCTGCACGGCCACGTCGAGAGCCAGGTGCGCGGGATCAGCGAGAAGTTCTCCGAGGAGCTCGACCTCGCGCAGTGGTACAACGTGCTGAACCTCGAGCTCGAGGCCGACGCGTTGCCCGAAGGATGGGGGCCGTTCGACCTGGTGTCCGCCTTCGTGCGCGTCGAGGGGCGCTACGACGCGATCTACTCCGAGGGTTTCCGGCTCTTCCACAGCGTGAACACCTACGGCGACCACGCGCGCCGGCTTCCGAAGCGCCTGCGCGACGCGGAGGACGTCGACTACGCCGGAGTAGAGCCGGGGCCCGAGGGCAGCGCGCCGCGCATTCCCGACCAGAAGCCGGCGCCGCTCGCGCCCGGCGGCGAACGCCAGGGCATTCCCGACTACGACATCTTCTTCCGCCAGCCGGGCGGCGACAACGTGCACGGCACCGCCGACGATCCGGGGCGCTACGCGAACCAGAAAATTCTCGACTACCGCTACGCGCTCACGAAGTTTCGCGGACCGGAGAGTGCGGGCCCGACGCAGGTGCTGGGCCCGTGGCTGCCGAAGAACTACCTGGTGAGCCTGGCGCTCGGCAGCGACCGCGCGAATCCGTTCCGCGGCCGCATTTCAGCGACGGCGATCCCGTCGGCCTGGGACGGCAGCGCGGGTGGCGCGTTCAGCGACCCGTTCGCGGTGCGCTTCTACGGCGGCGACCCGCAGCTCGCCAGCTTCAGCGCGGCGCAGATCGCCGGCTTCTCGGTCGACGCGCTCGACCCGGGCAGCGCGATCGCGATCGCGCTGTTCGCGCCCGACACGGTGATCACCGAGGCGTCGCGCGGGAAGTGCCTGCGTGCCGGCGTCGCGAGCTGCGTCGTCGGCCAGACCTTTGCCAATCCGGACGGCCCCGGAACCTTCACGGTGCGCGCGCTGAACCAGCTGCCGCCGACGCCGCTCGCCGGCGCGGGCGACTTCTCGTCCGCGGGCGTCGACGGCTTCGGCAACCTCGTGTCCGCGTTCGGCGGCGACTGGAGCGGTGTCGTTCCGTGCCTCGACCCGACCGATCCCATCCTCGCCCCGCGCCAGCGCGGCGAGGCGGGAGCGGCCCAGATCGATGAAAACAGTGGCTGCATTCCGGGCTCGTTCGAGACGACGACTACCGGCGGTGTCACAGAGTTCGGCCGGCGCGTCACGAGCCCGCAGAACATCCGCTTCACCGGCGGCCGCGGCGAAACGCCGTTCCGCCCCGCGCCCGACCTCGGGAATCACGCGCCCGGCAACGCGGGGCTGCTCGACGCGCAGGGCCTGTACCTGCCGAGCGTCGGGCTGCGCCAGACGCTGCGCTCGGGCGATCTCGACCCGCTCTTGTTCAACTTCAGCGAGACCGAGCGCGCGTTCAATCGCGGCGCGAGCCAGCAGCGCACCAAGGAGCTCAAGGAGGCCTACGTCGACTTCGAGATGCTCGGCCACCGGCTGTGGACGCGCCTCGGCCTCCAGACGATCGTCTGGGGGAA
>CAZPNB010000065.1:0-2684 GCA_964587305.1 uncultured Spirochaetales bacterium
GAACCTGTTCGAGCACATCGAGGCCGGCCTGCCGGCGCGGGTGGAGGTGGTGATCGCTTCGAAGCCCGGCGCGGGCGGGCTCGCGCGAGCGGTGCGGCGCGGCGTGCCCGCGGTGTCGGTGGCGCGGCGCGAGCACCCCGACGTGGGTGCGTTCAACGACGCCCTGCACGCGGTGCTCGGCCGCTTCGAGATCGATCTCGTCGCGCTGCTCGGCTTCCTGTCGCCCTTCGAGCCACGCGAGCGTTTCGCCGGCCGGGTGATCAACGTGCATCCGGCGCTGATTCCCGCCTTCTCGGGCCGCGGCTTCTACGGTCACCGCGTGCACGAGGCGGTGCTCGAGGCGGGCGTGAAGGTCACGGGCGCAACCGTCCACTTCGCCGATGGCGAGTACGACCACGGGCCGATCATCCTCCAGGAAGCGGTGCCGGTCCGCGACGACGACACGCCGGACTCGTTGGCCGCGCGGGTCCAGGCTGCCGAGCGCCGCCTGGTGCCGGAGGCGATTCGCCTGATCGCCGAAGGCCGCCTCACCGTCGACGGTCGGCGGGTCCAGATCAAGGCGGGCAGCCGGTAGCGCGCTTCGGCGACTCTCATCGGCGCCGGTTGCCTGGGTCCGGGCGGATGTATTTCTTCTTGCCGGAAGGCGAATAAAAGACGAAAATAGCTATCCCCATGCGTCCCGATCTGACCCGCCTGCTGCGCGATCTGGGGCCCCACGTGCAGCGGGGTGCGCTCGACGCCGGTGTCGCTCCCGCCGGCCTGACGACAGGCATTCCGGCGCTCGACCAGCTCCTCGGCGGGGGGCTCTCGCTGGGACGGCTCAGCGAGCTGCATGGCCCGTTCTCGTCAGGCCGCACTTCAGTAGCTCTGGCTCTGCTGGCGCGCGCCACTGAGGCCGGAGAGCTGGTGGGGGTGGTCGACGGGGCCGACGCCTTCCACCCCGCTTCGGCCCGCGACGCGGGAGTGCAGCTCGAGCGGGTGCTGTGGGTGCGTCCGACAGGCGTCTCCGAGGCGGCGCGCTGCAGCGAGCGGCTGCTCCAGGCGCGTGGCTTCGCGGCGGTGCTGCTCGACATCGCCGGTCGCGAGGTGGAGTGGGAGGCATTGCCCGTCGCGGTCTGGCAACGCCTCACCCGGGCCGCAGCGGCGGCGGGCACGGCGCTGATCGTGCTCTCGGGGCGGCGGGTGACGGGATCCACCGCCGATCTCGCGATCCGGTTCCAGCCGACCCGGGCGCGCTTCGCCGGCACGCCGAGCCTGTTCGAGGGCTTGGAGATCGAAGCGGTGATCACCCGCCAGCGCCGCGGCCTGCTGCACGGCCCGACCGCGGTGCGGCTGCAGGCTGGTTCAGGCGGCTAGCCCGTGCAGGGCGTGCGAATCGCCTGCGCGCGCGTGGCCGACCTGCCGCTGGCCGCCGAGCAACGCGCGCACCCCGAGCTGCGAGGCCAACCGCTCGCAATCGCCAGCGGCACCGGTGGACGCGCCGAGCTGATCTCCGTGTCGCGCGAGGCCGCGCTGGCCGGGGTGCAAACGGGGGCGAGCGTCGCGAACGCCCGCAGCCTCTGCGCCGGGCTCGCGGTGCGGGTGGCCTCCCCGGCGCTCGAACAGGCTGCGCGCGACGCACTGCTCGACGCCGCCTTCGCCTGCGCGCCGCGCGCGGCTCTCGCGCCGCGCAGCGGTGACATCTTCGCCAGCGAGGCCATCGTCTTCGTCGACGCCACGGGCACCCGTGCGCTCTTCCGCTCGGAGGCCGGCTTCGCCACCGCGCTCGCCGCCCGCATCCACGCGCTGGGCCTGCCCGCCGACGTGGCCGTCGCATCATCGCGCGACGTGGCGCGGATCGCCGCGCGCCACATCGCTGGTCTTCGCTCGCCTGCGGCTCGCTGCGCGCAACTTGCTGCTTCTCATTACACCGACTCGCGTCGACCCGGCGGCACGGAGTGGGAAGACGCGGGCGGTCGCGTGTTCGTGCTCCCTCCCGAGCGCGAGCGAGCGTTCCTCGCGCCGCTGCCGGTCGACCTGCTCGACCCCGACGACGCGCTCGCCGAGGCGCTCACCCACTTCGGAGTCCATACCGTGCGCGACCTGCTCGCGCTGCCGCGCCGCGGCCTCGCCACCCGGCTCGGCGCCGGTGTGCTCGATCTCATCCGACATGCGCAAGTGGATGGCCACGCCGTCGAGGCACCGCTGCCCGAGGCGCGCGACGCGCACCTGGTGGAGGCGATCGACCTGGAGGCGCCGATCGATCAACTGGAGCCACTGCTCTTCGTGCTGCAGGGCTTGCTCTCGCGCCTGCTCGAGCGACTCGATGCGCGACACCTGGGTTGCGGCGACCTCGAACTATCGCTCGACCTCGAAGGCGGCGCGCGCGATGCGCGCCGGATCGGCGTGGCCGCGCCGTGCGGCGACCTGCGCGTGCTGGTACGACTGGTGCGCCACGCGCTCGAGGCGCGTGGCAGGCCGACCAGCGGTCTCGATGCGCCGGTCGTGTGTGTGCGGATCGCGACCCGGGGAAGTCCGCTGAGCCGCGACCAGCTCGACCTGTTCCGCCCCGCCGGTCCGGCCCCGGCGGTGCTCGGCGAGACCCTCGCGGCCCTCCAGAGTCTGTGTGGCGACGCGCGCGTGGGCACACCGGTCGCCGTGGACTCTCATCACCCCGACGCGTTCGGGCTCGACCCCTTCCCGGT
>CAZPNB010000066.1:0-4707 GCA_964587305.1 uncultured Spirochaetales bacterium
ACGTTTCCGTCGCTGCGAAAGTCGAAGTGAAACGTCGCGCTTCCCTGTCGACCCAATGCAGTGTAGGTGGTGCGCGTGGTGCGGCGCTTGCCCTGCGCCGAGACGATCTCGGTCTTCGTGTCCGGGAAGAGGCCCCGCAGCGTCTCGTCGCGCGCGGCGATCGCGACCGCTTCCTCGCGCGGCCGCTTCACGTCGAACTGCTTCTCGAGATGCATCGCGGGGTGCCTCCGACGGGGATTCTACTCCCGCGTGGTCCGGCCTACCGGATTTCCAGCGCGAACGGCAACAGCGCAAGGACCCTGCGCTCGGCCGCCGCCGCGAGCCACGGATCGAGCCGCCGGGTCCACTCGGCGAGCGGGCCGTCGTCCGCGGCGCGGGTGCGCAGCTGCCCGAACGTTTCGGCGATCTGCTGGGCCAGCGGCCGCGGCGGCGGGTAGGGCACGATCGCGACGTCGGCGTCCGGGTCGATCCCGAGCTGCGTCTTGGCGCGCGCGATCGCCGCGCGCAGTCCGCCCAGCTCGTCGACCAGGCCCCGCTCGGCGGCCTGGGCCCCCGTCCACACCCGACCGCGCGCCACCGCGTCGACGCCCGGCGCGTCGAGCGGGCGACCGTCCGCGACGCGCTTCACGAACAGCTCGTAGATCGAATCCACCTCGCGGCGCAGCCGCGCGCGGCTCGCCGGCGAGAGCGGGCGCGACGCGAGCTGGAGATCGGCGTGGGCGCCGCGCGTCAGTGCCTCTACGCCGATGTCGAGCTTCGCGAGCAGCCCCGCCACGACCGGTCGCAGCACGAACACCCCGATCGAGCCGGTGATGCTGGCCGGCGACGCGACGATCGCGTCGGCGCCGGCAGCCGCGTAGTAGCCGCCCGACGCCGCCACGTCGGAGAAGGAGGCGATCAGCGGCTTGCCGCTCTGGCGCGCGCGCTGGGCCGCGTTCCAGACCACGTCTGACGCGAGCGCCGACCCGCCCGGGCTGTCGATCCGGAACACGATCGCGTCGATCTCCGGGTCTTCGGCGGCATCCTCGAGCGCCTTCGACACGGTCTCCGACGCGAGCACGGAGGCGCCGGTGGGCGTCGTATACCCCTCGCCGCTGACCACGGTGCCGCTGCCGTAGACGAGCGCGAACGTGGCGACCGGCGCAAAGCCGACGCTCGCGGGGTCCACGTCTCGATAGATGTCCTCCGTGACCGTCGGTCCGCCCCCCGCGCGCGCCACCACTTCGTCGAAGCGCAGCGTGCCGTCGACGAGACCGAACGCCTGCAGCTCGCTCGGCTCGGCGGGGCCCGCGTCGATCGCGCTGCGCACCGCAGCCAGGCCGAGCGAGCGGGACGCGGCGATGCCGGCGACGAACTGCGCGTCGATCGAGTCGAGCAGCGCCCCCGCCATCTCGCGGTGCGCGTCGCTCATCTCGCGCCCGGCAAAGGTGTCCGCGGCGGTCTTGTAGCGGCCGACGCGCTCGACCTCGAGCTCGATGCCGAGCTTCTCGAACAGCCCACCGAAGAACAGGTACTCGCCGGCGAGCCCGATCAGCGGCGCGCGTGTCGCCTCGCTGACGAACAGCTCCTGTGCGGCGCTCGCCACGTAGTACTCGAGATTTCCACCGAACGACTCGACCTCGAGATAGGCGATCGTGCGCTTGCCGCGCTCGCCGAGGCGCGCGATCGCGTCGCGGATCTCCTGGGCCTTCGCCCAGCCGATCTCGAGCGCGCGGACGCGCAGCACCACCGCTGCGAGCCGGTCGTCACGCTCGGCCACGGCGAGCAGGGAGAGCAGCGACGCGAGCGGACGCGGCGGCTCGCCGGCCAGGCGCGCGACCAGCGGCGGCTCGGCGCTCTCGACGTACGTGCCCTCGACGTCGATCACGAGCACGCTGCCCGGCTCGATCCGCGGCCCACCGGGAGTGAGCCACCACCCGATCGCGAACAGCACCAGCAGGACCCAGAAGATGCGGCGGAGCCTCTTCATCTCACCCTCCCGACGAGCGGCGCCACGCGCGGCGCGCCGCTCACGCGCTTCGCTTCGGCCAAAGGAGCGTAGGTTATCTTCCGCCGCCATGGCCAAGGAGGTATACGTCGCTGCGGTCGGCCTGACGAAAGTCGACCTCACCGGCCGCATCTTCGGCTCGATCTCCGACCTGTTCGCCGACGCCTATCTGCGCGCGCTCGAAGATTCACCGGTGCGCCGCTTCGACGCGGTGCAAGTCGGGATCATGGACAGCGAGGAGTTCGAGAACCGCGCCAACATCGCGACCAAGGTCGCCGATCGGCTCGGGCTGACCGGCATCCCGGCGGTGCGCTCCGAGACCGCCTCCTCGACGGGTTCCGCCGCACTGCACGAGGCCTATTACAAGATCGCGTCGGGCGAGTTCGAGAGCGTGCTCGTGCTGGGCGGCGAGCGGATGAAGATGGTGACCACCGAGGTCGCTACCGCGATCATGTCGAAGACGGTCGACCCCGAGGAGCGGCGCTTCGGGTTCACGATGCCGGCGCTGATCGCGCTGATCACCCAGGCGTGGTTCCGCGAGCGAGGGCTCGACGACGCCGCCGGCGCGCAGGTGCTCGCGCGCCTGATGTACCGCGCGCACGCGCTGGGCGCGCGCAATCCGCTCGCCGCGTTCTACGGCCGGCCCGAGCCGCTCTCGGCCTACTTCGACCCGAGCGTGAACCTGCCGGTCGCAACGCCGCTGCGCCGCAAGGACTGCTCGCCGATCTGTGACGGCGCCGCGGCGCTGATCCTGACCGCGCGCCCGCAGGCGGTGCGGATCGCCGGCCTCGGCTCGGCGACCGACACCGCTTCGATCCTCGACCGCGAGCTGCTGACGTCGCTCGACGCGACGCGGCGCGCCGCAAAGCTCGCCTACTGGCGGGCGGGGGTCGCGGACCCACGCGAGATCGAAGGTGTCGTGACCGAGGTGCATGACGCGTTCAACAGCCTGCTCCCGATCGGGCTGGTCGACCTGGGGCTCCTCGATGCGGGGGAAGTGATCGAGGCGCTGGTCGGCGACGTCACTCGCGAGCCCCGCGACCCGCTGACGCACCCGGTCACCGGCCCGCACGGTCGGATTCCCACCAACCTCTCCGGTGGGCTCAAGGCGCGCGGACATCCGGTCGGCGGCACGGGTCTGTTCCAGATCTGCGAGAACTATCTCCAGATCACCGATCGCTTCCCGAACCGCGAGGCCCAGGTTCCCGGCGCGCGCTTCGGCATCTCGAACTCGATCGGCGGGCCGGGCAACAACAACTACGTCACGCTGATCGAGCGCGCCGACGGCCGCCGCCGCAGGGACGAGGTGCCGCCGCCGAGGCGCCTGTTCGAATCGCGCGAGAGCCGCCGCGAGCGCGAACGCGCCTCGAGCCTGCACGGCGCCGAGGCGCGCGTCGAGGCGGCGACGACGATCCATGTCACGGCGGGCGGCGGCGCGCCGATCCACGTCGCACTGCTCGAGATCGACGGCCGGCGCGTGTTCGCGAAGCTCGACGCCCCGCCCAGCGAGCAGGCCCCGTTGGAGCAGCTGCTCGCCGGACAGAAGGTGAAGTTCCTGGTCAAGGACGACGGCGATCACTACTTCCAGATCCCCCGCGAGCGCGGCTTCGACCTCGGCCGCGTCGTGCAGGCGATCCGGCGACGGGTCGGGGCGTAGGCAAGGAGGCCGCCGACGCGCAGCGAGCCTCAGGCGAGCGAAGGCGGGCCCCTGCACGGCTGGGATCCGGGCGCGAGCGCCGGCATACTAGGCGGCATGCCGATCCGCCCGTTCCGCTCCGACGACGCGCCCGCGCTGGCCGCGCTCGCCATCGACTGCGCGCGCGGCGAGACCGACTTCGTGCTCAACCCGCTGTGGGAGACAGCGGACGAGCTGAATGCGGAGTTCGCGCGCTTCGGCATCAGCCCGCAGGAGCACCTGCTGGTGGCGGACGGGGGCGACGACGGCCACGTGCAGGGGATGGTCGGCTTCCTGCGCCGGCCGGGGGACCGCTCGGCGGGAATGCTGTGCCCGATCGTGCACAGAGGCGAGCGCGGCCGGGGCATCGGCGGCGAGCTGCTGCGGGCCGCGCAGCGCCGCGGCGCCGAGCAGCTCGGCATCGATCTGGTGACCGCCGGCGTCGGCACGCGCAATCGCGGCGGCTATGCGCTGCTGACGAGCCACGGCTTCCGGCCGGTGCGCCAGGCCTACGTGATGAAGTGCGAGCGAGAGCCGGCGGTGCCCGAGCTACCGATCGCCGGACTCGAGATCGGCGAGGCGCACCCGGACGACGCCGAGGCGATCCTCGAGCTCTACCTGTCCTGCGGCTTCGAGAGCCGGAGTGAGCAGCGGATGCGCGAGGTGCTCGAAGACGAGCGGCACGCCCATGCGGTCGCGCGACACGGCAGTGAAATCGTCGCGTTCGTCGAGCTGGAGACGCACTGGCCGCGGCGGCCGTGGGTGGCGTTCGTCGGTGTCGTCAAAGAACGCCGCGACCGCGGCCTCGGCTCGTCGCTGGTGGCGTGGCTGCTGGCGCGACAGTTCGCGGCGGGCGCCAAGGCCGCGCTGCTCGCGCTGTCCCCGGCCAACCGCACCGCGCTGCGCGCGTACGAGAAGGTGGGGTTCCGCCGCTTCCGGCTGATCGACGCGCTGGAGAGGAAGCTGTAGGGCGGATTGGGCCAAAGGCCGTAATCCGCCAGCGTTCGCTGGCCGATGTAAGGCGGATTACGCTGCGCTAATCCGC
>CAZPNB010000067.1:0-6509 GCA_964587305.1 uncultured Spirochaetales bacterium
CGCGCTGATCGGCGGCGTGCTGATCGCATCGCTGCTCGTGAGCGGCTACGCGCTGCTGACCAAGATCTTCCCGGCTTGGCTGGCGCCCGACGAGACCTACGGCCGGTTGCGCGAGGTGGCGCGCGTGTGTGTCGGGCGCGCGGAGCGGTTCCTCGGCGTCGGCGGTGTTCCGCTCTATCGCGGCTGGATGCGTCCGGAAGATCTCGTGCCGCGCGGGCTCGCGGTGCCGGTTCGCGAGGACGCCCCGCAGGTCGAGAGCCCCGAGGAGCTGCGCAAGGGCTTCATGATCCGGCGCACCGAGGAGGCGGTGTTCGAGCATCACCCGGGTGCGGTGATGTTCCGCTATCCCACGGTCTACGGTCCGCGCCAGCTGCTTCCGCTCGAATGGTGCATCGTGCGCCGCGTCCTCGACCGCCGGCCCCACATCGTGCTGCCCGACGGCGGGCTCACGCTCGCCACGGCCGGCTACGTCGAGAACCTCGCCCACGCGGTGCTGCTCGCTGTCGACCGCCCCGACGCCGCGGCCGGCCAGTCCTACAACTGCGGCGACGAGCAGACGCTGACGCTGCGCCAGCGCGTGGAGTCGATCGCGCGCATCCTCGAGCATCCGCTCGAGATCGTCGGGGTCGCGGCCGAGCTCGCGCTGCCGGCGTGGCCGATGCTCGCGCACGAGGCCAGCGACCACCGCCTGATGGATCTCGCGAAGATCCAGCGCGACCTCGGCTACCGCGACCTCGTGCCGGTGCAGGAGGCCCTGCGGCGCACCGTCGACTGGCTGCTCGCCCACCGGCCCGAGCCGGGGGGCGCGACCGAGCAACTGCTCGGCGACCCGTTCGACTACGGAGCCGAGGATCGCCTGGTCGCCGCCGCCCGCGAGGGCCTCGAGCGGATGCGCGAGGTCCGTTATGCGACGCCTCCGACGGGGGGTGCATCGTACATTCCGGCGTCGGACCGGGCCGTCACCCGCGCGGCGGCCGAAGGTCGCGGGGCAGGCCCAGGCCGCGCTCCCCGATGATGTTGCGCTGGATGTTCGATGCGCCACCGGCAATCGCAGGCCCGAGCGAGTACATGTAGTTGTGTATGACGCCGCGGATCGACGCGGAGGTGTCGTAGATGCTGTCGTTCGCTGCCTCGGGCTCGAGCAGCCCGTCGCTGCCGAGCAGGTCGTAGGCCGCGCACGCGATCTGCTTCATCACCTCGGTGGAGAAGAGCTTGATCATCATCATCGGGAGCAATACCTGCATCTCCTCGCCGCGTGCGGACGCCGAGAGCATGCGCAGGTTGGTGGTCTCGCAGGCGCGCACGTAGCACTCGATCTCGGCGATGCGATCGCGCACCAGCCGATCCTCGATCGCGGGCCGGCCGTTGCGCTGCGTCCGGCGGGCGATCTGGAGCAGCACCTCGAACTGCCCAGTCATCAGGCGCGGGTTGCCGATCAGGTTGCGCTCGTGCTTGAGTGTCGCGCGTGAGATGCTCCAGCCCTCGCCGCGCCGCCCGAGAATGTTCTCGGCCGGCGCGCGGGCGTCGTCGAAGAACACCTCGTTGAACTCCATGCTCCCCGTCATCTGCTTCAGCGGGCGCACTTCGATGCCGGGCTGTTTCATCGGAACGAGCAGATACGAGATGCCTGCGTGCACGCTGGCATCGGGCTCGGTCCGGAACAGACCGAACATGGTGTCGGCGTGGCCGGCGTTGCTGGTCCAGATCTTCTGGCCGTTGATCACCCAGTGGTCGCCTTCGAGCCGCGCCGTCGCCTGGAGTGACGCGAGGTCGCTGCCCGATCCGGGCTCGCTGTAGCCCTGACACCACTTCATCTCACCCGCGAGCGTGGGTGGAATGAAGCGGCGCTTCTGCTCCTCGCTGCCGAACTCGAGTAGCGTCGGCACGAGCAGGCCGGGGCCCTGGTCGAGGCGGTTGCCCGGAGCGCCGCTGCGCAGGTACTCCTCCTGGATGATCCGGTCGAAGAGCGGATCGGTGTCGCGTCCTGCACCGCCGTATGCGGCGGGAATGCTGCGGTAGACATAGCCCGCGTCGATCCCGCGCATGCGGAAGAGCTTCTCCTGCTCTGCTGGCAACAGCTCCGCTTCGGCGCCGCGGAGCGGCCAGCCGGTCAGGAACGCGCGCAGCTCGCGGCGGAACGCCTCGTAGCGATCGCCGTAGCGAAGATCCATCTACCAATCTCCCAGCGCGGCGACGCGCGCGCGGTGGTGCTCGGGGGTGCCGCCCCAGGTGCGATCGAACATCGCGCGTTTGAACCAGAGCTGGACGTCGCACTCCCAGGTGAAGCCGAGGCCGCCGTGCAGCTCGACGGCCGCGCGCGCTACGTCGCAGGCGCGCGCGGTGATGTGCGCTTTCGCGATCGCGGCCGCGCGCGGCGCTTCATCGGGCAGGTGGTCCCAGGCGTGCGCGGCGTACCAGAACAAGCCGCGCGTCGGCTCGACCTGAGTCGCCATGTCGGCGAGCTGGTGCTTCACCGCCTGGAACTGCGCGATCGGAGCGCCGAACTGGTGCCGGATCTGGGCGTACTCGGACGTCATCCGCGTGAGCTGCCACGCCGTGCCGAACGCGTCGGCGGCGAGCATCACTAGCGCCGCGTCGCGCACGCGTGCGGCGGCGGGTGCTCCTACCAGCCGCTCCGCCGGCGTCGCGTCGAATCCGAGCTCGGCGACCGGCCGCATGCGGTCGACGCCGCGTTCGTCCGTGAGGCGGAGTCCCGCGGCACCCCGCTCGACCACCGCGAACCCGCCTCCGCGGATCCCAACCGCGACCAGGTCGGCCTGCGCGGCGTGGGGTACATGGCGCTTGGCACCGCTGAGCCTTCCACCCTCGGCCCCCACGCTCCACGACTCGGGATCCCACACGTCGCCCGTCTCCGCGAACGCCACCGTCGCGATGCGCGCTCCGGACGCCAGGTCGGGCAGCCAGCGCCGCTGCTGCTCCTCGCTTCCCGCGAGCCGGATCGCCAGGCAAGCGAGCGCGTGTCCGAAGATCGGGCCCGGCAGCGCGCCGGCGCCGATCTCCTCCATCACAAGCGCGAGCTCGAGCAGCTCGAGCCCGGCTCCCCCGAACTCTTCGGGAACCGCGAGCCCGGCGACGCCGATCTCCGCGAGACCCTTCCACAGCGCCGGGTCGTGGCCCGCGCCGGAGTCGAAGATCTCGCGCCGCCGAGGAGGAGGGCACTCGCCTGCGATGAAGCCGCGCACGGTTTCCTGGAGCAGCTGCTGTTCCTCGGTCAGACCGAAGTGCATGCGATGGAACTCCTGAACTCTCCGAGATTCACGTCGCGGCGCTGGCGGCGATGACCGCGGCGACGCGCTCGGGATCGACCCGGATCATCAGAGGTCGGAACGTGCCAACCCCGACCCCGGTGAGCGGCACCGACGCCTCGTCCCAAATCGGGTCGGCGCCCAGGCCGAAAAGCTCCCGGGCATCCGCCGCCAGCCGGGGCAGGATCGGCGCCAGGTAGACCGCGATCTGGTGGAACAGATTGAGCGCGACGCTGCACACGTCGCACAGCTCCTGCTGGGCGTCGGCGCGCTTGCGCAGCGTCCACGGCGCGCGCGCCTCGACGTACTCGTTGGCGCGGTCCGCCAGCGTCATCACCAGCCGCGTCACCTTTCCGGTGTCGCAGGCCTCGTACGCGTCGGCGATCTCGCGGCCGACCTCCGCCCCCGCGGCGAACAAGCCGCCGTCGTCGGGGTAGGGCTCGGCGAGCCGCTGCCCGTCGAGGAAGCGCGCGGTCCGGCTGGCGAGGTTCACCACCTTGCCGACGAGGTCGGCGTTCACCTTCGCGACGAACTCATCGAGGTTGAGGTCCATGTCGGACGCGCCGCCGGAGAGCTTCGTCGCGAAGTAGTAGCGGAGGTAGTCGGGCGAGACGTGGTCGAGATAGGTCCGCGCCAGCACGAAGGTGCCCTTGCGCTTGCTCATCTTCTCGCCATTCACGGTCAGGAAGCCGTGCACGTGGACGCGCGCCGGCAGCGGCCGACGCCAGGCCTTCAGCATCACCGGCCAGAACAGCGTGTGGAAGTAGGCGATGTCCTTGCCGATGAAGTGGTGGATCTCGCAACCGGGGTTGCCCCACCAGCGCTCGAAGTCTTCGCCGGTCCGCTCGCACCAGTCCCAGGTCGAGCTCATGTAGCCGACCGGCGCGTCGAGCCAGACGTAGAAGTAGTGGCCCGGCGCGTCGGGGATCTCGAAGCCGAAGTAGGGCGCCGGCCGCGAGACGTCCCAGTCGCGCAGCGGCTCGGCGAGGAAGCCGTTCGCGAGCCAGTGGGCGGTCTCGGGCGGCATCCGTCCTGCCTGCTGCGTCCAGTCGGCGAGGAAGTCGTGGAAGCGCTCGAGCGACACGAAATAGTGGAGCGCGGAGCGGATCTCGGGTCGGCTGCCGGTGATCGTGCTCACCGGATCCCTGAGCTGCTCCGGCCCGTAGACGGCGCCGCACGCGTCGCAGTTGTCGCCGTACTGGTCCGCGGTGCCGCAGCGCGGACACGTCCCCGAAACGAAGCGATCCGCGAGGAAGATGCCGGCCTCGGCGTCGAAGAGCTGGGTGATCTCGCGCTCGGTGACGTGGCCGCCGGCGCGAAGCGCCTCCCACACCTCGTTCACCAGGCGCCGGTTCGACGAGCTGTGGGTGCTGCCGTAGTGATCGTAGACGACGCCGAATCCGGCGAGATCGCGCTCGTGTGCGCGGCGCACTTCGTCGAGCAGCGCCTCCGGCTCGCGGCCTTCCTTCTGTGCGCGGATCATCGTCGCGGTGCCGTGCGTGTCGTCGCCGCAGAAGCTCGCGACCTCGTGCCCGCGCATCCGCTGGAAGCGCACCCAGACGTCGGTCTGGACGTGCTCCACGAGATGCCCGAGATGAAGGTCGGCATTCACGTAGGGAAGAGCGTTGGTGACGAGTATCTGCCGGCGCGCCATCGCGAGGGCGGATCGTATACTGTGGCGCGATGCGCCGCTCCGCGCAGGCGCTCGGAGGATCGCCATGCCCATCCCTGCTGCGAACCCGAGAGCCGCTGCGCACCCGAGAGAATGGATCATCGACTGCGACACCCACATCACCGAGCCGCCGGATGTCTGGACGGCGCGGCTGCCCGCGAAGTTTCGCGATCGCGCGCCGGTGATCGTACACGACGAGAAGATGGGTTGGGACGTGTGGAAGATCGGCGAAGTGCAGTCGCTGCTCACGGTCGGACACACCGCGGTCGCCGGCTGGCCCGAGCCGTTCCCGTCGGCGCCGCGCACGTTCTCGCAGGTGCCCCCCGCCGCCTACGACGCAAAGGCGCGACTCGACTACATGGACTCGATCGGGGTCTGGGCGATGGCGCTGTACCCGAACGTCGGCGGCTTCGGCAACGAGGCTTTCCTCCGTCTCGGCGACCCGGAGCTGATGCTGGCCTGTGTGCAGGCTTATAACGACTTCCAGATCGACTGGATCAGCCCCGACCCGCGCCGCTTCATCCCGATCCTCGCCACGCCGTTCTGGGACCCAAAGGCATCGGCCCGCGAGATCCTGCGCAGCGCCGCGCGCGGACACCGCGGCGTGCTGTTCACCGGCGAGCCGCAGAAGTTCGGCTTCCCGACGCTCGCCGATCCGCACTGGGACCCGCTGTGGGCCGCCGCGCAGGATGCGGGGCTTCCGATCAGCTTCCACATCGGCAGCGGCAGCCTTACCGAAGAGTTCACGCCCGACAACATGAAGAACTACGGGATGACTGCGCTGAACGCGCGCACCGCCGTCGGGCTCTTCCTCGAGAACGGCAAGCAGCTCGTGGACCTGCTGTTCTCCGGCGTGCTGGCGCGCTTTCCGAAGCTCGAGTTCGTGTCGGTGGAGAGCGGGATCGGCTTCATCCCGTTCATTCTCGAGGCCGCTGACTACACCTTCGGCTATTCCAATGTCTGGCGCGAGCGGCCGATCTTCGAGATGAAGCCGAGCGAGTACTTCCGCCGCCAAGTCTACGGCTGCTATTTCTTCGAGGAGTTCGCGCCGCAGAAGCTGATCGACCAGATCGGCGCCGACCGGATCCTGTTCGAGACCGACTATCCGCACCCGGTCTGTCTGTACGGCAACGTGCGCGAAAAGATCGACGCCGGCCTCGCCGGCCAAACGCCCGAGATCCGCCGCAAGCTCCTGTGGGAGAACGCCGCGAAGCTGTACAAGGTGGCGGAGCCGGATCGGCCGGTGCCGATCGGCCGATGATCCATCCGGAAAACCGCTACGCCCCCGTCGGCGGCGACCGCGTCGCCTACCAGGTGCTGGGCGAAGGCCCGCGCGATCTGGTCTTCAGCCTGGGTCAATGGGGACACCTGGACGTCGATTGGGAGGAGCCGGCGATCGCGCGCTTCTTCCGGCGGCTGGCCTCGTTCAGCCAGCTGATCCGTTTCGACCCGCGCGGCTCCGGGCTCTCCGATCCGCGCCCACAGAACGGGCGCGAGCCTTGGGAGCATTGGATCGAAGACCTGCTGGCGGTGCTGGATGCCGCCGGCTCCAACACCGCGGCGATTGTGGG
>CAZPNB010000068.1:0-3613 GCA_964587305.1 uncultured Spirochaetales bacterium
GGCCTCGCGGCAGGCCGCGACTTGCACCGGCACCGCATTCCCGTCCAGCCGAACCCAGCGCACGGGGACACTGTCTCCGAGGACTATCTCACGGCCCGCGAAGAGATCTGAACGCACATGCTGAAGCCAACCGCCCAGTTCCGGGTTCGCGTCCTTCCATCTCCAGGGGTAGTTCGGGCCGGGCACATCGTGGAACGACGGGCGCACATGCGCGTCCCAGTCGATAGGCTGGTTCGGATGAAAGTCGAAGATCCGCTGGAGCGGGTCGCCGAGAAGCCTACACGGGAGGATGTCGGCGAGGGCCAGCACAAGCTCGTGCTGTTGCACCGTGCAGTCCTGGTACTCGTCCACGTAGATGCCCGTGTACGAGCGGCGGACGATCTCTTGGATGGCCGAGCGCCGCAGGACCCGCGCCGCCGCCACGTACACTCCCGTCCACTCCTGCTTCGTCGGTCTGAGCACGGAGACGCCGGATGACTTCGGGAACGAAGTGGCGTACCGGAGCGCCCAGCCCGCGATGGTGTCGAGGCGAAACGCCGACGCCGTGACACCGAGGTCGCGCAGTCGATGCCGAAGCGCGTCCACCCCCGCGTGCGTGTGCGTGAGGATCAACTCGCGCCCACCGCCCCACTTGGCGACGGCAGCCGTGATCAGATGCGTCTTGCCGCAACCAGCGGCGGCCACGAGCGCGCCGCGCGGGCTCTTGGCAAGCGCCTCGGCCTCATCCATTCGGCTCGACCCATGCCTTCAGCGCGGCGATTTTCGTCCCGAGGTCGGTCTGCTGGATCGCGTCGTGGTGCTTTTTCACGATCCCGGCCAAGGGTTCGGCGAGGGAGACTTGCTTGAACCAGCCCTTCTTCTTCCGCTCGGACTTCTTGGCAGCGAGGCCGATGGCGTCGCGCACGGCCGACTCACCCCCGACCAGTTGGCCCCAGTCGATAGGATCTCCAACGACGGCGGCAAGCTCCACGCACAAGGCGTTGGCAACTCGCGCTCGAACGCTCTCCTCGCCCCACGTTTCCATCGCCATGGCGACCATCTCCGCGACGCCTTCCCACGGGAGGTCGAGGGCAAGACGCTGCTCCAGCGCAACCCCTCCGTCCCAGAGAAGAACACGCACGTCTGCCGTCTCCATCTCGGCGGTCGTCGGCACGAGATCCTGATCCGCGTCACCGAGGTAGAGGACTGGATAGCCGAGACGAGCCATCTCGACGGCCATCCTCGGCGCACTCGAACCTTCGCCGTCCGCAAGCGCGACCCCGTGGTACGCGAAGGACATCCCCGCTTCCGACCACCATTCGTTCAAGCCTCGGCAAAGGCCCAACTCGGTTCTCCCCTCGCACACGATCACCTTCCGGGCCAGGAACGCCTCGGCAGCCTTGAGGACAATAGGCTGCAGCGCCGACGGAACGACCGTGGCCGTCGTACTTCCACCGTCGCAGCGGACGACCCGCAACTCAGCGGCTTGCAGCTCGCCCAGCACCGTTGGGGAATGGGTCGTCATCAGAACCTGACCGCGCTGTTTCGCTGCCCCGCCGTGGCCGTCATGCAGCGTCCGAAGCAGTCGTCTTATGCGGTGCGGTTCAAGTCCGTGTTCGACCTCATCGACGAGGACGACGCCTCCTGCCTTGGCTGCCTCTCGCTGGAGTGCCAGCGTGAGCAACCGACGGGTGCCCATCCCCGCCCTCCTGACGGGCACGTCGCCATCGTGGAGGGCCAAACCCCCGAGGCCCACAGAGGCAGCCTGGATGTCGAGGTGGGCCTGGTACGCGGTCGTCGGGGTGACGCCGACGGTGGCCCCAATGGTGTTCGCGTCGCGCGCCACCTTGCGGATGGCCTCCGGCAGTTTCTCGGTGTCCAGCGCGCTGCGCGCCGCACGCCCAGCCTCCGCAAGGACGCCTCCAATCCGCTCGACGTCGCCGGTCAACCGAGCAAGCACGGAGCCTCGGCTCCAGCTCAGATGGCGGTCGAAGAAGTCCCCCAGCCGAGTGCAGCCTAGACGCTCTCGGTCTTTCGCTGAAATGGGACGGCCCTCTGGAACTCGGTCGTTCACCACCGTCCACGTCGGCTCCAGCGACGCATCCACGAGTAGCCGGATGGTCAAGACGATCTCATCTCCGTCCGCCGGTTCGTCGTGCAGTTCGCCTTCCGGGTTCCATCCCCGTACCGCCAAGCCGAACTTGTCGTCGTGCTTCCATTCCTCGGGCAACGCTCCCACGGTGGCCGAGATCGAAAGCGGCTCGGAGGCATCCGCGTTGAAAAAGTCGCTGTCGTCGAATGCCACGTTCCACCGAGGCGAGAGGACGAGTTCGACTGCATCGAGGATCGTGGACTTCGTGCTGTCGCCTGGGCCAGCAAGGCAGACGCAGTCCCCGTCGACCCGCCAGTCGAGGGTCTTGATCCCGCGGAACCGCTGCACCTCAAGTCGATGGAGCTTCATGCGTGGCCTCTATCCACGACCCTCAGGTCGCAGAGCCGCCCGCTGTCGCGGGCGACGATCTCGTCGTAGGTGAACGCGCGCCAGCTGCGCTCGGGGTTCTTCTCCGACCAGGTGGCCTTGCGCTTCTGCCGCTCGCCGGGCTTGTAGGACGTGACGAACTCGTCGAGGTCGGCGCGGGTCATGCGCTTTGTCTTGAGCGTGAAGTGCTTGTTGGTGCGGAGGTCGTAGACCCAGACTTTCTTCGTCCAGGGATCTTTCGCGCCGGGCTTGCGGTCGAAGAAGACCACGTTCGCCTTGACCCCCTGCGCGTAGAAGATGCCGGTCGGGAGCCGCAGCAGGGTGTGGACGTCGCATTCGTGCAGGAGCTTGCGGCGGACGGTTTCGCCCGCGCCGCCCTCGAACAGCACGTTGTCCGGGACGACTACGGCGGCGCGGCCGTGGATCGTGAGCAAGCTCTTGACGTGCTGGACGAAGTTGAGCTGCTTGTTCGAGGTCGTCGTCCAGAAGTCGGGGCGGTTGTACGTGAGCGTTTCGCGGTCGGTCTCGCCCTCCTCGTTGACGACGGTGATCGACGACTTCTTCCCGAATGGCGGATTCGTTACCACCACGTCGAAGTGATCGCTGGGGACGTCACGCAGGGCGTCGTCGGTGCGGATGGGCGGCTGGCGGTTGTCGTCGTCGGGGCCTACCCCGTGGAGGAACAGGTTCATCGCGCACAGGCGCGAGACACCGGGGACCAGCTCCACACCGCGCAGCGCGTCGAAGCGGAGATGCTTCTTCGCCGTGCGGTCCAGCTCGTGGTGGTGGGCGAGGTAGTCGTGGACGGCGAGGAGAAAGCCGCCCGTGCCGCAGGCGGGGTCGATGATCAACTCGCCCGGCGCGGGCTGGACGCAGTCCACGATGGCCTCGATGAGCGCTCGTGGTGTGAAGTACTGGCCCGCGCCGCTCTTCGTGTCCTGCGCGTTCTTCTCCAGCAAGCCCTCGTAGGCGTCGCCCTTCACGTCGGCCGACATCGAGAGCCAGTTCTCCTTGCCGATCAGTTCGACAATGAGTTGGCGGAGCTTGGCCGGATCCTGGATCTTGTTCTGGGCCTTCTCGAAGATGATCCCGAGCATCCCGCCCTGCCCGCCGAGCTTCGCCAGCGTGTCGCGGTAGTGCTGCTCCAGCTTCACG
>CAZPNB010000069.1:0-3376 GCA_964587305.1 uncultured Spirochaetales bacterium
AGCCGCCAGAAGTGCCACCATCCCCCCGGGATCACGACGACCCGATCCCACCTCGATCAGGGTTCCGGTCAGATTGCGCACCATGTGCCGCAGGAACCCGCTGCCCTCGAACCAGAGATCGATCTGCGCCCCGGCCTCCCCAGTGACGTCGATGCGCCGCAGCGTGCGGACGCTGGTCTTCACCGACGAGCCGGCGCCCTGGAACGCCGCGAAATCGTGTTGGCCCACCAGATCCTCTGCGGCGATCCGGATCCGCGCGAGGTCGAGGGGGCGCTGCAGGCCCAGCACCCGGCGCCGGCGCAGCGGCGCGCGGTCCGGCGCATTCCACAGCGAGTAGCGGTAGAGCTTGCCGGTGGCGTCGCGACGCGCGTCGAATCCGTCGCGAGCGACTGTCAGCTCGCGTACCACCACGTCCGCGGGCAGCGTGCCGTTCAGAGCGCCGCGCAGCACCTCCGGCTCGAGTGACGTCTCGAGGCGCACGCTCGCGACCTGCCCCTCGGCGTGCACGCCCGCGTCGGTGCGGCCCGAGCCGACGACGCGCGCACGCTCGCACGTCACCCGGGCGAGCGCGATCTCGAGCACCTGCTGCACCGTGCGGCGTTCGCCCGGCTGGATCTGCCAGCCCTCGAAGTCCGCGCCGTCGTATTCGAGGATCAGCCGGAAGGTGCGCGCCACGGACCGCCTCAGTGCGCTCCGCGCGCCTCGCGTGCAAAGCGCTCCGAGACCAGCCCGACCGCCAGCGCGACCGCATTCGCGGCCGCCAGGCGCAGCACGTCGCCCGCGGCCCACAGCCGCACCGCGCCGGACCGCGCGGCGTCGGCCTCCGGTCGGCTCGCGACCACGACGTCGCGGCCGCTCACCGCCCTGAGATTGGGAGCCTCCAGGGCGCCGTCCCAGATCTCGATTCCGGCGGCCTTCGCGAGTCGCAGCGCCGCCTCCGCGGGGTCCACAGGGCGCTCCCACTCGATCACCAGGCTCGACATCTGACCGACGAACGCGGGCACCTGGATCCAGCGGGCCGACACGACCGGCGCCGACCCGAGCAGGCGCGCGAGTACGGCCGCCAGCGCGGTCTCGCGCGTGCGCCGTCCGGAGACGAGCTCTCCGCTGGTGGCGTGACAGTCGAAGGCCAGCGACCGCCGCTGGACGTCGCGCTCGGGCAGCTCCTGCTGGTTGAACAACGCCATCGATTCCAGCGAAAGCGCTTCGATCCCTGCGCGCCCCGAAGCCGAAGCCGACTCGAGGATGGTCCCGGTGACCTGGGCAAGCGGCCCGATCTCCGCGAGCGAACGCAGCACCGGGAGCCAGACCAGCGCCGCATCGATGGGCGACGCCAGCAGCGGCCCGGCGGCGACCGGATCGCCGCCCACCGCCCACAAGAGCGGTACTTCGCTGCGCTGCGCGAACACCCCCGAGAGGTCGATGCACGGCACCTCGGCGCGCAGTGCCGCGCGCGCGATATCGGGCGCCGCGGCAGGGGGAGCGCAGTTCAGCAGCAGGTCGAGGCCGTGGAGGGCGGGCAGCTCGGCCACCACCGGCACGATTTCGCCGCGAAGCTCGAGATCGCTCCCGATCGACTCCTCGCCGGCGACGGCCACCAGCTGGACGATCGGCAGCCGGGACGCGTCGAGCGCGGAGAGCACCTCGGTGCCGAGCGCGCCGGTCGCCCCGGTGATCCCCAAACGAACCCCGCGCGTCGCCATCAGCGCCCGCCGAGCGACTCGAGCACGCGTTCGCCCATCTCGCGGCAGCCGATCGGCGGGACGTCGGAATCCGCGGCGACCAGATCCGCGGTCCGATAGCCGTCGGCCAGCACTGCCTCGACCGCGCCGCGCACCGCCGCGGCGGCCTCCGGCGCATCGAGCGAGTGCTCGAGCAGCATCGCCGCCGACAGGATCGCCGCGAGCGGGTTCGCCCGATCCTCGCCGGCGATGTCGGGGGCGGAGCCGTGCACCGGCTCGTACAGCCCGACGCCCGCTGCGCCCAGGCTCGCCGACGGCAGCATGCCAAGCGACCCGGTGATCATTGCGGCCTCGTCGGAGAGGATGTCGCCGAACAGGTTCTCGGTGACGATCACGTCGAAGGAAGCCGGCTCGCGCAGCAAGAGCATCGCCATCGAGTCGACGAGCTGATGGCGCAGCAGGACGTCCGGGAAGTCCTTCGCCACCTCCTCGACCACCTGCACCCAGAGCTGCGACACCTCGAGCACGTTCGCCTTGTGCACGTGGGTGACCTCGCGCCGGCGGCGCCGCGCTGCTTCGAACGCGACGATCGCGATCCGCGCGATCTCCACCTCGTCGTACACCATCGTGTTGCGGGCCTCGCGCCGGCCGTCGACGATCGCCTGGCCGCGCGGCTCGCCGAAGTAGAGGCCGCCGGTGAGCTCCCGCACCACCAGCAGGTCGATCCCCTCGACCAACTCGCGCCGCAGCGTCGACGCGCCGACGAGCGCCGGAAAGACCTGGGCCGGGCGCAGGTTCGCGAACAGGCCCAGCTCCTTGCGAATCCGCAACAGGCCGCGCTCGGGGCGGGTCGCGACTGGCATCTTGTCCCACTTCGGGCCGCCGACCGCACCGAGCAGCACCGCCCGCGAGTCGCGCGCGAGCGCGAGTGTCTCGTCGCTGAGCGGGGTGCCGTGCGCGTCGATCGCGGCTCCGCCGATCAACGAATGCTCGAATCGCAGCGGAATGCCCGCCTCGGAAGCCGCCGCCTCGAGTACGCGACGCGCTTCGCGCGTCACCTCGGGGCCGATGCCGTCCCCGGGCAGAACCAGGATGCGCTGCACGCGGGCCCCCTAGATTCCTTTCGGCTCGGTCACCGAGTGCTCGCGCTTGTGCCACTCGAGCTTGTTCAGCGCGTGCACGTAGGCCCGCGCGCTCGCAACGATGATGTCGGGGTCGGCGCCGTTGCCGATCACGCGGCGACCGTCCTCGCACACCGTGACCGATACCTCGCCCAGCGCGTCCATCCCGCCGGTGATCGCGTTCACTTGGAAGCGCTCGAGCTCGCTCTTCGTGTCCGTCAGCGCAGCAATCGCCTTGAACACCGCGTCCACCGGCCCGATGCCGAGCGCAGTCGCCTTGGCGGGCTGCTTGTCGATCAAGAGCTCGACCGTCGCGGTCGGCTTGGCGAAAGTGCCCGAGAGCACGCTGACCTCCTTCACCGAGAAGCGCTCGTCGGTGCGGATCAACGCGTCGGAGGCGATCGCCTCGAGGTCCTCGTTGAAGATCGTCTTCTTCGCGTCGGCCAGGTCCTTGAAGCGCCGGAACGCCTCCTGGAAGGCCTCACCCTCGAGCGCGAAGCCCAGCTCCGCCAGCCGCTCGCGAAACGCGTGGCGCCCCGAGTGCTTGCCGAGCACCAGCTCGTTCGAGGCGCG
>CAZPNB010000070.1:0-2580 GCA_964587305.1 uncultured Spirochaetales bacterium
GCGTCGCTGCTGTTCATCGAGAACCGCGAGCTGCTCGACGAAGCTCCGTCGCGCCGCAACCCGGCCGTCGAATGGGATCGCCTCGCGCGAGCGGTGTGGACTTCGACCGGACCGGGTGGACCGGGGGGCAGCACGCTCGCCACGCAGATGGAGAAGTTCCGCCACTCACCGGAAGGCATCACCGGCTCGCCGCGGGAGAAGCTGCGGCAGATGCTCTCGGCGAGCCTGCGCGCGTACCGGAGCGGCGAAGTGACGATCGAGGCCCGACGCCAGATCGTGGTCGACTATCTGAACAGCGTCCCGCTGTCCGCCGTGCCGGGCGTCGGCGAGGTGTTCGGACTGGGCGATGGTCTCGCCGCCTGGTATGGAGCGGACTTCGATGAGGTGAACCGGCAGCTCCTCGTGTCCCCGCTCCCGCTCGACGGCGAACACCGCGAGCAGGTGGCACGCGCGTACGTGCGGGCGCTGAGTCTGTTCGTCGCGCAGCGCCGCCCGACGACGCTCTTGCTCGAACGCCCGAAAGAGCTGTTGGCGCAGACCCGGGCCCACCTCCCGCTGCTGGCAAAGGCCGGCGTGATCTCGGACCAGCTCCGAGACGCCGCGCTCGCCGTCCAGATCCTCCCGTCCGGCGCCGCCGAGCCCGACACTGCCGCCGAGCTGCTCGCGCGGCGCCGCGCGGGTCCCGTGCGTGCACGCCTCGCGGGGCTGCTCGGAACGCGCGGCTTCTACGAGCTCGATCGCCTCGACCTCGGCGTCGAGAGCACCGTGGACGTGCGGGCGCAGACGCTGCTGAGCGATCGCGTCGAGCGGCTGCGCGACCCGGACGCCGCCGCAGCTGAGGGGCTGATCGGTCTGCGCCTGCTCGATCCCGGAACCGCCGATGGCGTCAAGTTCAGCTTGAACCTGTACGAGCGCGGCGCGGACGCCCACCGGTTGCGCGCCCAGGTCGACAACTCCGAGGGTGCGCTCGACCTGAGCGACGGCGTCAAGCTCGACCTCGGCTCGACCGCGAAGCTTCGCACGCTCGTCACCTACCTCGAGGTCGTGGCCGATATCCACGCGCAGCTGGTCGCACTGCCGGTCGCGAAGCGTTCCGCCCTCGAGCTGCCGCGCTCGGACCGGCTCGGTCGCTGGGTGCAGCAGCTCGTGCTCGCCCGCCCCGAGCTGTCGGTCGCCCTGCTGCTCGAGGAGGCGCTCGAGCGCCGCTACTCGGCCAACCCCGGCGCGGCGTTCTTCACCGGCGGCGGCCTGCATCACTTCTCGAACTTCGACAAGGACGACAACGCGCGCCGGCCGAGCGTGCGCGAGGGCTTGCAGCGCTCGATAAACCTCGTCTTCGTGCGCGTGCTGCTCGACGTCAGGGATCACGTGATGGCCACGCAGCTCGACGCCGACGCGATCCTGGCGGCGCCTGCCGACGACTCCCGCCGGCGCGCGTATCTCTGGCTTTTTGCGCACTCGGAGGGCAGCGTCTACCTCACCCAGGGGTACGCGCAGTTCGCGGGGCGGGCGCCGGAGGAAGCGCTCGCGAGCTTGTACAATGGCCGCAGGCCGACGCCGCGGGCCGCCGCGGTCGCGGTGCGCGCTGCCGATCCCGACGCGGATCTGGACCAATTCGCCGCGCGACTCGCGTCGCTGTTGCCCACCGCGGACCTGCCCGGCGAGCTGATCGCGGTGCTCTACGCGCAGGCGGATCCCGCGCGCTGGTCGCTGCAGGACCAGGGCTACCTGGCCAAGGTGAACCCACTCGAGATCTGGCTGCTCGCCCATCTGCACGAGCATCCCGAGGCGACGCTCGCCGACGTGATCGACGCGAGCCGTGGCGCCCGCCTCGACGCCTATCGCTGGCTATTCCGCTCCGAACGACGCAGCGCGCAGAACAGCCGGATCCGCACGATGCTCGAGCGCGAGGCGTTCGCGCGCATCCACGCGCAGTGGCGGGCCACCGGATATCCGTTCCCGTCGCTGGTGCCTTCGCTGGCGACCGCGCTCGGCACCTCCGCCGACCGGCCGACTGCACTGGCCGAGCTGATGGGGATCCTCGCCAGCGACGGCATCCGCGTTCCGATCCGGCGCATCGAGTCGCTGCGCTTCGCGTCGGATACGCCCTACGAAACGCTCGTCGCCCCGACAGCGGTCGAGCCGGAGCGGGTGCTGCGACCGGAGGTGTGCGACGCGGTGCGGCGAACACTGGTTGCGACCGTCGAGGGCGGCACCGCACAGCGCGCTCGCGGTGCACTGCGTCATGCCGATGGCTCGCCGGTCCTGGTGGGCGGGAAGACCGGAACCGGCGACCACCGCTTCAAGGTCTACGCGCGCGGGCAACATGTCCTCGAGGAGCGGCCGGTGTCGCGTTCGGCCACCTTCGTGTTCCTGATCGACGACCGGTTCTTCGGGGTCGTGACGGCGGTAGTGACCGGTCCGGAAGCGGGCCGCTATCACTTCACCAGCTCGCTACCGGTTCAGCTCTTCACGGCGCTGATGCCGGAGGTGCTGCCGGTGCTCGAAGGCGCGGCGCCGGAGTCGGTCGCGGCCCGTTAGCTAGTTCCTGTTGCGCGCCCGATCGCTGAACTGAAAACG
>CAZPNB010000071.1:0-10419 GCA_964587305.1 uncultured Spirochaetales bacterium
GTGGCCGCTCGGCCACAGGCCGTCGACGCCCTTGTGATCGCGCAGCACCTGGCGCGCCACCGTCACCTTGTGCACCTCGGTGGGCCCGTCGGCGATGCCCATCACCTCGGCGGCCATCAGCATGCGCGCGAAGGGCATCTCGTTCGAGACGCCGAGTGCGCCGTGCAGGTGCATCGCCCGCTGCACCACGTCGTGATAGACCTTCGGCATCGCCACCTTCACCGCGGCGATGTCCCTGCGCACCTTCCGGTAGTCCTTGTGGCGATCGATGAGCCACGCGGTGCGCATCACGAGCAGGCGGAACTGCTCGATCTCGATCCAGCTGTCGGCGATCTTCTCCTGCACCATCTGCAGCGAGGCCAGCTTGCCGTCGCGCGTCTCCCGCGACAGCGCGCGCTCGCACATCATGTCGAAGGCACGTCGCAGCTGGGCGACGGTGCGCATCGCGTGGTGGATGCGCCCGCCGCCGAGGCGCGTCTGCGCGATCACGAACGCCGAGCCGGGCTTGCCCAGCACGTGATCGGCCGGCACGCGGACGTTCTGGTAGCGGATGTACGCGTGGCTCGCGTGGGCCTCCGACTCGGTGCCGACGCCGATGTTGCGCACGATCGTCACGCCGGGCGTGTCGGTGGGCACGATCAGCATGCTCATGCCCTCGTAGGGCGACACGTCGGGATCGGTCACCGCCATCACGATCAGGAAGCTCGCGTAGCGAGCGTTCGACGAGAACCACTTCTCGCCGTCGATCACCCAGTGGTCGCCAGAGCGTAGCGCGCGCGTGGTGAACAGCGTCGGGTCGGCGCCGGCGTGGGGCTCGGTCATCGAATAACACGACGAGATCTCGCCATCGAGGAGCGGCTGCAGGAAGCGCTTCTTCTGCGCGTCGCTGCCGTAGTGGGCGAGGATCTCGGCGTTGCCCGAGTCGGGCGCCTGGCAGCCGAACACCGAGGGCGCCCAGCCGGAGCGCCCGAGGATCTCGTTCATCAGCGCGAGCTTCAGCTGGCCGAAGCCCGGCCCGCCGAGCTCGGGGCCCAGATGGCACGCCCACAGCCCGCGCTCCTTCACCCGGGCCTGCAGCGGCTTCAGGATCGACATCGCCCGCGCGTCGCTCTTGTCGTACGGATCGCCGAGCACGTAGTCGAGCGGCTCTACCTCGTCGCGCACGAACGCGTCCACCCAGCCGAGCTCTCGCTGGAACTCCGGCTCGGTCTCGAAATCCCAGGCCATCGAATTCCTCCCGTCGGATCAGGGTGTCGCGTTCAAAGCAGTTGACTGAATCCGGTAAACGGAGCGTCCGCCGCGAGTGGTGTTCAGCCGGGATAGGGAGGGACGGCGTCGCCGCGCTGCCGCGCCTGGTGACGAACCTTCAGGATCTGCGCCGCGTCGACCAGCGTCTTCCGCTTCGGGCCCTGCTCGAGGATCACGTCGAGCTCGCGGAGCTCCGCCTCGGTGAAGCCCCCCTCGATCCGCTCCTCGCGCGCGACCAAACGCCCGCCGCCGAACGAGAAACGCGCGTCGGTGTCGCGCTGGAACTGCTTCGCGCGACGCGCGCGTTCGGGATCGTCGCGGGTGAATTCGTTCACCCAGTCGCTGCCGAAACGCACGTGGGTCAGCTCGTCGGCGAGCACGAAGTCGACCGCCTGCTCGAGGATCGTGTCGTGCTGAGCCTTGCCGTACTCGATCAGCGAGCGGAACGCGTCACAGGCCAGTCCTTCGAGGCAGCGATTCACGCCGGCCACCCGCAGCACCGGGTCTTCGGCGCACGCGGTCTCGTACAAGAAGGTGTTCTCGGGGAACTCGCCGATCTCACCGCCGACGTGGTCGATCAGCTTCTCGTAGATCTGGACGTGGCGGGCCTCGTCCCAGCACTGCCGCGCCATGTTCATCTTGAAGTCCCAGGGCGAGTCGGGGAAGTCCCAGAGGGTGCGGCTCGCCGCTTCGAGGGCCTGCAGCTCGCCGACGAAGATGCCGTGCAGCTGGGCGCGCAGCTGGAGCGGGGTGCGCTCGGTGCTCGACGCGGTGCCGGCGGCCGTGGTCAGGAACATGAAGCCGGGGCCGAGATCGTCGAACACCGCCTCGAGCACCGTGCCCGCCACGCGTTCGCGGAGCTTCGGCGCCACCTGCTCGAGCACGCGGACGATCGTCGGGACGTCGTCGGGCAGCGTGCGGAAGAGCTCGTTCTTCGACTGCGACCGCTTGAAGCGCCGGTCCCGCGCCAGCTCGTCGTGGGGAAGGAATCGCTTCACAGAGCCCTCCTCGCAGTGCCCCGCACCCGGCACCCGGGTCTCGCCTGGGTAGCATCGCTCGCCTTCGGCAAAAGCTCAACCGCCACGCGCTGCGCGCTAGAGTCCGGCGGACCCGCCTGCCCCGGGGAGGTCCGAGATGTTCGACAACCGCGTCACCCGCCTGCTCGGCGTCGACGTGCCGATCGTGCAGGCGCCGATGGGCTGGATCGCGCGCTCGCAGCTCGCCTCGGCGGTCTCGAACGCGGGAGCGCTCGGCATCATCGAGACGTCCTCGGGCGAGCTCGACGCGGTGCGAGAGGAGATCCGCAAGATGCGCGGTCTCACCGACCGCCCGTTCGGCGTGAACATCGCCCAGGCATTCGTGCGCGATCCGAACATCGTAGACTTCGTGATCGAGCAGGGCGTGCGCTTCGTGACCACCTCGGCCGGCGACCCGGCGAAGTACACCCGCGCGCTCAAGGACGCCGGGCTCACCGTCTTCCACGTGGTCCCGACGCTGCGCGCCGCGCGCAAGGCGATCGACGCGGGCGTCGACGGCCTGGTCGTCGAAGGCGGCGAGGGCGGCGGCTTCAAGAACCCGCGAGAAGTGTCGACGATGGTGCTGCTGCCGCTGGTGCGCGAGAAGGTGGACGTGCCGATCATCGCGGCGGGTGGCATCTGCGATGGCGCCACGATGGCGGCGGCGTTTGCGCTCGGGGCCGAAGGCGTGCAGATGGGCACCCGGATGGTGTCGTCGCTCGAGTCACCGGTGCACGTCAACTGGAAGAACGCGATCGTCGCGGCGGCCGAGACCGGCACCGTGCTGCTCAAGCCCGCAGGCGGTCCCGCACTGCGCGCGCTGCGCACCGAGCGGACGACGCGCCTCGAGCGGGGCGACGGAAACGCGATGGCCGAGCTCGGCGGCGGCGTGAGGCAGGTCTACTTCGAGGGCAACCTCGAGGCCGGCGTGGCGCTCACCGGCCAGGTGGCGGGCCGCATCGACGCGATCCTCCCGGTTGCCGAGGTGATCGCGCGCACGGTGCGCGAGTTCCACGCAACCGTGGAGTCACTCGCGAAGAATCACCTGCGTCGTTAGGCATGGCCGTTCCAGCTCGCTACTGCGGTACATCGAGTCCCGACGAGAGCTGGGACTACGACCAGCCGCCGTCCGCCGACGATCCGTGACCGGAGCGACGGAGTCGGAGCCGCCGCGCAGCTCCCGATCTCGGCAATGATCGACCCCGAGAGGGAGACGTGTACGCCCGAAGCACGCCCGGCTCGCCATGGCGCGCGTTCCGTGGCTGGCGAGCGATTCACCGAAGGCGGCGCAGCTTGAAATCACCCGCTACGCGGGGACATTTGACGTAACGCTACTTCTCGGACGTTCGGGAATCCAGGTTGTTTCTCCTATGCTCATTCTCCCATGCTCATGCTCGATCGTGTCGGTGGCGCAGTGCGGAGATCGTGCGCGAGTTTCACCAGGCAGTGGAAGCACACGTCGAAGAGCGGTCCCTGATAGCGGAGACGGTTCGCTCCTCCGTGATGGGCGATAGGGCGGCCGGCGCATAGCGGACGCCTAGCAGAGAATGTGCGACGTCCGAACTGGGGTCGAATCCAGTTCGGACGTGTCTTCGTCGCTTGGACGACGCCTATGCTCAGACCTCGGCCGGCGATTCGATCGCTACCAAACGCAGGCGACCTGCTTTGAGGCACGGATGCGCTCGTCCCGAGTGGCGAGCGGCACGCGCAGATCGAGTGCGGTGGCGATAATGATGCGATCGGCCGGGTCTCCGTGAAAATCGGCGAGCAGCCCGGCCTCGATCGCAATCGACTCCGTCACGGGGATGATGCGAAGGTTCGCGATCGCACACGCATCGCGGATACCCGTGCGCGCATCCGGCGCGAGCTCGAGGCGCCCGCGCTGGATGAGCATCGCCGCCTCCCAGCAGCTCACCGCCGAGATCGCGAGTTCACGCTGGGCTCCGAGGCGACGCCGCAAACGCGGCGGCAACTTCGAGTGATCTCCCGCCCACCAGAGCCATGCATGGGTGTCGAGCAGGATCACCGATCGGCGTCCCAGGCATCGCCGATCGGTGAGACGAGGTCACCCTGGCGCACGATCAGCCCCTTGCGCGGGGCGGCCTCCGGCTCGGTGAGCGGGACCACCTTGGCGACGGGACGCCCGCGTTTGGTGATGACCAGCGGCCGTTTGGACGCCGCGACCTCGTCGAGCACCGCCAGGCACTTCGCCTTGAACTCGCCTGCCGCCATCTCGCGGATCCCGCGGATCCCATGGATCCGATCTGCGCGCGTCCGACCCGACATAGTCACGATGATATGGTCATGAAACGATGGCGTCAACGGCGGCGACGCCGAGGCTCCGACTTGCCCGGTCGTCCTGGACCAGCCCCGGCACAGCGGAGGGGGTGGGGGCTACCGCGCTGGCGTGAACTAACCCTCGAGCAGTGAATCGAGGTGCGCCTCCACCGGCTCGAGCGCGGCGAGCCGGCGGCCGAGCTCAGACGCGCGGCCGGCGAGGTGCTCGTTGTCGAGCGTCGCTCGAAGCGCCCGCTACGCTGGACATTTGACGTAACGCTACTTCTCGAACGTTCGGGAATCCAGCTTGTTTCGCCGATGCTCATGCTCGATCGTGTCGGTGGCGCAGTGATCGCGGAGTGCGCGAGTTTCACCAGGCAGTGGAAGCACACGTCGAAGAGCGGTCCCCGATAGCGGAGACGGTTCGCTCCTCCGTGATGGGCGATAGGGCGGCCGGCGCATAGCGGACGCCTAGCAGAGAACGTGCGACGTTCGAACTGGATTCGAATCCAGTTCGAACGTGGGATCGGCTGCTCTGTTGCCGCAGGTCTGGCTCGCGGAACGATGCGGCCGATACGCCTTTTCCCCGGCGCTGCGGCGTCGCCCGCGGGGCTTTCGTTGTGTCCGACGAGAACCGACCTCGACCGACTCGGATGGCGCCGATCTCGGAGCGGCTCCAATGAAATCAAGGGGTTGCCGACGTGGTGCCGATCGACACACCGTCGCTCCCCGCCGGAGCGCGCGGAGCGAAGCGTTCAGGTGGGAGGCGACCTTCGGGGACGCTCGAGAACGGCTCGGGCGGCACGATCGCGGCCTGTGCCGTGGCTCGGTACCACCCTGGAAACATCGATGGGGACGGCCCGCGGGAACCGGTACGGACGAATCGCCGACGGCTGCGGCGCGTGACGCAGGACCGCCATCGAACCGCTCCCCGCGCTCAGCACTCCAGCCGGATCCGCACGATCGCGATCTCCTCGCCGAGGCGATCGAGCTGGTCGCTGCGCAGGCCCGCATCCGCGTCGTAGTCGACGCGGAACACGCGGCGCATCCACGGCATCCGCTGCAGCGTCCGCTCGACGAGCTCGCGGAACTCCTCGGATCCCGGCGCGACGAGCTCGGCTCGACCCGTGCGCTCGCGCCGGCGCACGCGCACCGACAGCTCGCCGGGCTCGTAGTAGTTCCGCCACCATTGCTTGCGGCGCGCCTCGGAGACCATCACCACGAGGTCGCCCCCGTCGCGCTGGTAGCCGACCGGAATCGAGTAGCGCCGGCCGCTGCGGCGGCCCGTCACGGTGAGCAGCAGGAGCCCCGACGAGAGCAACCCGTGGAGCGGCGAGCGCAGCAGCGCTCCGATCAGCGGGTTGAACAGCGAGAGCACGCCGTCCACCGACACGCGGCTAGTCCTCGCGCGTTCGCGCGCTCGCTTGCGCCGCGCTTTCGGCGATCAGCTGCGCAGTGGTGACGCAGCGCTCGCCGTTCCTGAGCTCGCCGGTGGCATGCACGGGTCTCAGCACGCGGTCGAGGTAGCCGGGGCCGTCGGCGGTCGGCACGAACCAGCCCGTCGGGCACATGGTAAGGATCTCGACGAACGAGAAGCCGCGCCCGGCGAGCTGGGTCTCGAACGCGCGGCGCACCATCGCCTTCGTCTTCACCACCGAGGCGGCGTCGTGGACGCTGCCCCGCGCGGCGTAGGCGGTGCCGCCGAGCGGCGCGAGCAGATCGGCGATCAGGATCGGGTGGCCGTGATAGGCGGCGTCGCGCCCTTCCAGCGTGTTCTTGGTGCGCTGGCCGATCGCCGTGGTGCACGTCATGTGTCCGCCGGTCTCGCCGAACACGCCGTTGTTGAGCAGCACGCAGGTAACCGCCTCGCCGCGCGCCGCGGTGTGCACCACCTCCTGGAGGCCCTCGTTCACCATGTCGCCGTCGCCCTCGAGCGTGAACAAGAGCGAGTCGGGGCGCATCCGCTTGGCGCCGGTCGCCACCGATGGCGCGCGCCCGTGCAGCGCCTGCACCAGATCGACGTCAATCGTGCTGGTGAATGCGGTGTAGCAGCCGATCCCGACCACGCCGATCGCGCGCTCGGCGCAGCCGAGCTCCTCGATCACCTCGAGCAGCAGTCGGATCGCGATCGGTTCGCCACAGCCCGGGCACAGGTCGTGGTCTTCGTGGAGCAGGAGCCGGGGCTTCCCATGGCCGAGACGGCGCGCGGGCTCGCTCGGCGGGTGGTCGATCGGAAGCGCTCGAGGTCGCCGGCTCATCGCGTGGCCTCGGGTGCGAAGAGCGACCCTTCGACCCGGCGCAGGACGTCATCGAGTGAAAAGATGTCGCCGACGCCGAAGCCGGCCTCGTCGCTCGAAATGCCGCCGATCGCCTCCACCGGGACAGATCCAAGCACCGCGAGCCGCACGTCATCGATCATCTGACCGGCGTTCTGTTCGAGCACCGCGATGCGCCGCGCTCCTGCGGCTGCGCGGGTCAGTGCCGCCGCCGGGAACGGCCACAGCGAGATCGGGCGGAACAGCCCGACGCGGACGCCTTCAGCGCGCAGCGCACGTACCGCGCTCCGGGCGAAGCGCGCCAGCGAGCCGAACGCCACCACGACGAGCTCCGCGTCGTCGCAGTCGCTCGCCTCGAAGCGTTGCTCCGCTGCCGCGATCGCCTCGTGCTTGGCCGCCAGGCGCTTCCAGAACACCTCGGGCTCGATTCCCTTCACCCCTTTGCGCATGCCGATCGGGTTCAGGTTGCGGGAGCGACCGCTGCCGCCGAGCGATCCGTCTACCGCCCAGTCCTTCGCCGGCAGCGGGCCGAAGTCGAGCGGGGCGATCTCCACCGACTCCGACGTGTGTGCGAGCAGGAAGTCGCCGTAGATGTGCACCGGATTGCGCCAGCGATCCGCGAGGTGGAATGCCTCTTGGGTCAGCGCGACCGCCTCCCGCACGTCGATCGGCGCGAGCACGACGTGGCGGTAATCGCCGTGGCCGCCGCCGCGCGTTGCCTGGGTATAGTCGAACTGGCCGCGCGCCATGTGGAACACCACCAGCGGCAGCTCGGCGCGCGTGATCTCCGACAGCGACTCCTGCATCAACGCCAGACCTTGTCCCGTAGACCCCGTCGCGGCGCGCGCGCCGGTCGCCAGCGCGCCCCAGGCCATGCCGATCGCCTCGAGCTCGCTCTCCGCGTTGATGCACACCCCGGAGCGCTCCGGAAGCAGCGCGGCGAAGTGCTCGAGCAGCTCGGTGAACGGCGTCATCGGATAGCCAGCGAAGAACCGGCAATCGGCCGCGAGGGCGGCGCGAGCAATCGCCTCGGAGCCTTCGAGCAGGGCTCGCGTCACGGTGTGACCTCGTGGGAGACGGGCGTCTCGTACTGGTAGATCTCGAAGCAGAAGTCGGGGCACACGAGCAGGCAGGCGCCGCAGCCCGTGCAGCCGGGCAAGAGCTCGGGAATCGCGTAGCCGTTGGCGTTGCGCGTCTCCGACATCCGCAGCACGAGCGGCGGGCACGCCGGGATGCACAGCTCACAGCCCTTGCAGCGCGAGGCCGCGAGCATCACCGTGCCGCGGCTCACCACGGCGGTCGCCGACTTCACGCCGCACGCTCCTGCGTCGGCCACGCCGGCACCGACCCGCGCGGCACCGCGTCGAAGCCGGCGCGCAACGCGCGCTCGTTCAGCTCGCAATGCTGCCGGCGCCGCGCGGGCAGCGACGCCTCCAGACCCGCGAAGAGCGATGCCAGCGTCACGAGCCCGGTGAGACCCGAGTACGCTCCGACGAGCACCATCGCGCCCGCCAGCGAGCTTCCGCACTCGGACGCGAGCCGCATCGCCGGAACCTCGACTACGCGCCATCCCTCGCCGCGGATCGGCGCGTCGAAGAGCGACGCGTTCGCAACGACCACCGCGTTCGGTACCAGCTTCGCGGCGACCGGTGCCCAGTAGGCAGGGTGCATCGCGACCGCGGACCACGCCCGCGAAACGATCGGCGGCGCGCAGATCGGCGCGTCGGCGACGACCAGCGTCGAGTCGGTCGGGCCGCCGCGCATCGTGCCGCCATACGAGCCGAACAGCATCGCTTCCCGGCCCTCCGCGACGGCCGCCTGCGCGAGCACCTGGGCGGCGAGTTGGATCCCCTGACCGCCGATTCCGGTGAACAGGATCTCGCGCTCCATGTTCAGGCTCCCAGCGTCGGCGGGCGGTGGAGCGCGCCCAGCGCGAAGTCGGTGAGATGGTCGGCGTCTGCTCGCTGCGCCGGCTTGCGCTGGCCTAGCTTGCGCTGAACCCAGCCCATCGCGAGCGTGTGGATCGCCAGGGCGTCGCGCTCCGGGTCGGCACCCGGCAGCCTGCCGTTGGCCACCGCCTCGGCGATCGCGAGCTGGAGCGGTCGGGTGAGTTCGCGCTCCGACGCCTCGACCTCCTCGGGAAACAGCTCCGAGAGTCGAGCGCGCGACACCGCAAAGGGTCGGGTGGCGGATGCGGCGTCGCTCTGGAGCGCCTGTTCGAGCACGCCGCCGATCCACGCGCGGATCCTAGCCTCGGCATCCGCTGCGTTCGCCATCCGGTGCGCGAGGTAGCCCGCCAACAGGCGGAAGCCCTCGTCGAGTACGCCGAGCAGCAGCTCGTCCTTCGAGCGGAAATGGCGGTAGAAAGCCTGGTTCGAGAGACCGGCCCGGCGGACGATCGAGGCGACGCTAGGCTCGAGCGACCCGGTTTCACGGATCAGCGCGAAGCTCGCCGCCACCAGGCGCCGCACCGCGTCGTCGTGGCTCGCCTCGCGGGCAGCCAGCGCGCGCCGGGCGGAGCGCGCGACAACTGGGCCCAGATGGGCGCGACCGCGCCCGGAGCCGCGGCTCAAGATCTCGTCCTCCGGTCTGGGAACATGATTCTTCATCTCGAGAATAGTATTCTGAAAAGCGCACGACCGCGACCCACGCGTTCCCGGACCGCTGCTGTCAGCGGCTGGCGATCCGCTCCACCAGCAGCGCGCGCTGCACCTGGCCGGTGGCGGCGGTGCGCGGCAGCGCAGCGACGCACTCGAGGCGCCGCGGCTTCTTGAAGCCTGCGAGGCGAGTCTCGCAGTGGCGCTGGAGCGCTTCGAGGGTGGGCGTTGCCCCGGCGCGCGCGACGACCACGGCACACACGACGTCGCCCCACGCGGGGTCGGGGACGCCGATCACCGCGACCTCGGCCACGTCGGGATGGGTGGCCAGCACCGCCTCCACCTCCGCCGGTGCGACGCTCTCGCCGCCGGTCCGGATCAGCTCTCGGAGCCGACCGACCACGTGCAAACACCCCTCGTCGTCGAGCTCACCGAGATCGCCGGTGTGATACCAGCCGTCGCGCAGCGCCGCGGTGGTGGCGGCGGGATCGTCGAAGTAACCATCGAAGAGGTAGGCGCTGCGCAGCAGGATCTCGCCGCTCGCTCCGAGACGCAGATCGACGCCCGGCGAAGGCGGCCCGACGCTGCCCGGCTTGCGCAGCACGTCGGCGTCGGGGAGCGTCGTGCCCGAGCCGGCCTCGGTCGATCCGTAGTAGACGCGGGTGACGCTGCCCGGGAAGCGCTCCTTGAGCGCGCGCACCAGCTCGATCGGAACCGCCGACGTCCCGGTGTCCGCCTCCCGCAGGCTCGACGTATTCCACCGTCCGGTGTCGGCCTCGAGGATCCGCGCCCACACGGCGGGTATGCCGTAGAGGCGGTTGGCGCGGCGTCGCTCGACGGCGCCGAGCAGCTGCTCGGCCGTGGCGGCTTCGACGAGCGCGATCTCGCCGCGCGTCTGCCACGCCGCGATCGCCAGCGTGAAGCCCGCCATGTGGAAGAGCGGGAACATGCACACCGAGCGCTCGGGAACGTCGCGAAAGACTCCCTGGAAGCCGCGCAGGTAGC
>CAZPNB010000072.1:0-12793 GCA_964587305.1 uncultured Spirochaetales bacterium
CGGCGATGGCGAGCTCGCGCACTTCCCCGGACGGATCGCGCAGTGTCCGGGCGATCTGATCATGACCGACGCTGCCCGGATCGCCGCCCGCAGCGCGCAGGGCGGCGCAGCGCACGCGCGCATCCGCAGCTTCGAGCGCGCGCGCGATCGCGCCTGCCGGCACACGGTCTGGAGCGACGATGGCGATCCGCTCGAGCGAGGCAGCCCGCACCAGCGGGTCCGCGTCGTCGACGCCGCGCGCGATCAGCGTGGTCTGCCGAGCACCCGCGACGGCGAGCGCGGCGAGCCGGGCATCGCGGTCCTCGCTCTCGAGCATGCGGACGAGGTGCTCCGATGTCGCGGGCGAAACCGACGCGGCGGCCGCGCGCACGCGCCAATCGGGGTCATCGAGCAGCGGCTCGAGGGATGCGGCGAGGTCGGCGCCGGCTCCGCCGCGCAGGGCCTCGATCGCGGCGAGCCGCACCAGGGCGTCGCGATCGGACAGCGCGTCGCGCAGTGCGGACCGGGCGTCGTCGTGTCCGGTCAGCGCGCGCACACACTCGGCGCGGACGCTCGCGAGCGGGTGTGAGAGTCCCCGAAGCAGCGGCTCGGCGATTCCGCGCTGTCCGAGACTGACGATCAGCTGATACAGCGAGCGCGACGGGCGCTGGGATTGTGCGCGGAGCAGCTCGTCGCACAGCTCCGCGAGGCGCGCGGCCTCCCAATCTCCGATCTCATCGTCGAGGTCCGCCAGGTCGAGGCGACCGGTGCGGATGCCGTCGAGCAGCGTGTTCAGATAGGAGCGGCACGCGCCGAGGTTCGCGGCCGCGTACAAGAGCGCCGCGGCGCCGCCGATCAGCGACAGCGCGCGCAGGTCCGGCGTCTCGATCACGAGCAGCAGCAGCCCTGCTACGCACATGCCGGCATACACCACGATGCCCTCGAGGAACGCTCGGATCCGCCCGCGGAAGCGAAGCGGCAGCGCGTTGAACACGAGCGTTCGCACCGGCTGGGCCACGGCGTTTTCGATCAGCTCGCGAGTGGCGCGCGCGGTGATCGCGGCGCCGAGCAGCGGCGACGCGAACAGCGCGACGAAGCTGGCGACTGTCAGCGCGGGATGCACGACGTGGGAGCCCGCCACGCCGAAGCGCCGGATCAGCCACGGCGTGACCCACAGCTCGAGCGCGATCTCGATCAGGTTGGTCAGCGCGAGGTAGCCGGCGATGAACACGGCCAGCGCGGCGGGGTCGGGGTGGGCGCGCACGAAGACGTCGGAGTAGATGTACTGCGCGACGAACTGCGCCAGCACCATCCCGATCGACGACAGCACCAGCCAGCGGCCGAGTCGCGATCCGCGCACGTAGGTGATCGCGCCGCGGATCCCCGCGACGCTGGTCTCGTCGGCCTCCTGCTGATCGAGCGGACCCCAGCGCCGCAGCGAGCGCCGTGCGAGCGCGAGCGAGGCCGCCGCAGCGCACAACAACGCGCCCCATACCGCGATCGTCGCCAGCGGTCCCAGTGCGCGCGCGGTGAGCACTCCGATCGCGCCGCCGAACAGGCCTCCCGCGCTCGAGCCGACGGCGAACACCGGCACCAGGCGCTTGCTGGTCAGCGTGTCGAAGTAGTCGCCGGCGAAGGTCCAGAAGTGGTTCGTGAACACGCAGTGCGTCAGGTAGAACGCGGCGACGAGGCCGAACAACACCGGCACGTCCGGCTCCGGCGCCGCCAGCGGGACACCCATCAGGATCACGCCGGCGCCGAGCAGCATCTGCGCGAACAGCGTGTCGTTGCGCGCGCTGCCGACACGCGCCGCGTACAGCCCCGAGCCGAACACCGCGACCAACGCGGCGATCACGAAGGCCAGCGGAAGTCGTCGCGCAGAGAGCTCGCTGAGGAACAATGCCTCGGAGCCGGCGAGGCCCACCGTCTGCGCCGCGTTCACCAACAGCAGCAGGCCGGTGAAGAACAGCACCCGCCCGCGCTCGGTGCGCCGGACGGCCGGCAGGAACCGCCAGAAGTACTCGATCAGGCGTGACATTGGCGCCACAGCATAGGGGCCCTGCCCGCGCGGGCACCGCAGACCACGCTCAGGCGGTGGGGTTGGCGAGTCGATACTCGCAGGTTGAGCCCGCCTCCGGCGGGCTCCCGGAGTCGCCTTGTCCC
The DNA here is from genome assembly GCA_964587305.1 of uncultured Spirochaetales bacterium. Lineage (GTDB taxonomy): Bacteria > Myxococcota_A > UBA9160 > UBA9160 > SMWR01 > JAHEJV01. Next base: position 2,143 of record CAZPNB010000072.1, read on the forward strand.
CGAGCTGTCAACGCCACAACGGCTTCACGCTGATCGAGCTGATGATCGTGATCGGCATTATCGGCATCCTCGCTGCGATCGCGGTGCCGAGCTTCCTCCGCTACCAGCTCCGCACCCGGGCGACCGAGACGCTGACCCATCTCAAGGGGATCGCCACCACCGAGGACGCCTACTACAGCGAGTTCGGCACCTACGTCAGCGTGCTGTCGCCGGTGCCGGCAGCTCTGCCGGGCGCGCGGCGGCTGCCGTGGCCCGGAGGCACGCGATTCGACCGCATCGGCTGGGCGCCCGAGGGCGGGGTGGTGTTCCAGTACATGGTGAGCGCGGATGACCCCAGCGGCACCGGGGCGCTCACCCGCTTCACGGCCGAGACGCGCGCGGATCTCGACGGCGATAGCGTCCTCAGCTTCTTCGCCTACGTCCGGCCAGCGGCCGGCTTCGGCGGTCTGCCCGGCGCAATGCCGGGCACCACCTGCGTCGCATCCGGTGTCTACGGCTCGGGCGGTCCGAATACGCTCGACACGCCGGGACCCTGCGACAGCACTTCCGGGCGCAGCAAGTTCTGAGACGCCAGTTCAGTCAGCCGGAAAGCTGGCGGGCGACGTCGGCCCACGGCTCGGGATCGCGCGACCAGTGCGCGAGCAGGCTCACGCGGTCGGCCAGCGCTCCGCAGCGCTCGCGCACGCGCGCGGCGACCTGATCCATCGGCGCGCAGACCGCGATCGCCTCGAGCATCTCGTCCGTGACGAGGCGGGTCATCTCGCCCCATTGACCGCGCTTCGACAGCGCGTTCAGCTCGGGCTGGAGGTCGCCCCAGCCGTGGACGTCGAGCACGACCCGGTAGGCGGGCGTCGACCCGTAGAACGCGATCTGCCCCTTCGTCAGGTTGCGGGTGCGCTCGACCTCCTCGTCGCTGGTGCCGCTCGCGATCATGATCTGGAACGACAGCTTGACGTCCTTGCGCGCGCGCCCAGACGCGGCGAGGCCGCGCTCGAGCGCGGGCAGCGTCACCTCCGCGATCGACTTCGCGCTGTTCAGTGGGTGAACGAAGAAGCCGTCGGCGACCTCGCCGGCCACCTCGGTCATGCGCGGCCCGACGCCGGCCAGGAAGATCGGCGGATTCCCGTACGGGTTCGCGCCCGGGTTGAACGCCGGCGTCATCAGCGTGTGCTGGTAGAACTCGCCGCGGAAGTCGAGGCGTCCGCCCTCGGCCCAGCAGCGCCAGATCTCCCGGATCGCGAGCACCATCTCGCGCATCCGCGCCGCGGGCCGCGACCACGTCATCGAGAAGCGCTTCTCGATGTGCGGACGGATCTGGGTGCCGAGCCCGAGCAGGAAGCGGCCTTTCGACAGCGACTGGAGATCCCAGCCGATGTTGGCGAGCAGCATCGGGTTGCGTGCAAACGCGATCGCGATCGCGGTGTAGAGCTCCATCCGTTCGGTGGTCTGCGACGCCAGCACCAGCGGGAAGAACGGATCGTGCGGGCCCTCGAACGTGAATCCGCCGTCGTAACCCAGTTGCTCGAGTCGGCGGGCGGCCTCCCCCGGTGCGCTGAAGTCCATGATCGCGGCGTCGACCTTCATGAATTCCTCCGGTGCGGAACACTATAGACTGCGGCGACTGGAGGAGACGCCATGCCCGAATCCCCCGCCGTGCGCGTCGAGCGCGACGGGCCGGTGACCACCGTGATCCTGTCCCGCCCCGACGTGCGCAACGCGGTCGATGGACCGACCGCCGGTGCGCTTGCCGAGGCGTTCCTCGCGTTCGAGCGCGATCCCGGTGCGCAGGTCGCTGTTTTCTGGGGTGAGGGCGGCACCTTCTGCGCGGGCGCGGACCTGAAGGCCGTGTCCGAAGGGCGAGGAAATCGCGTGCTGGAGCCGGCGACCGGCGACGCCTGGGACCCGCTCTCCGACGAGGGTCCGATGGGCCCCTCGCGGATGCTGCTCTCGAAGCCGGTGATCGCGGCGGTGTCGGGCTATGCCGTTGCGGGCGGCTTGGAGCTCGCGCTGTGGTGCGACCTGCGCGTGGTGGAGGAGGACGCGTTGTTCGGCGTGTTCTGCCGCCGCTGGGGCGTGCCGCTGATCGACGGCGGCACGGTGCGGCTGCCGCGGATCATCGGTCATGGGCGTGCGCTCGACCTGATTCTGACCGGGCGCCCGGTCGGCGCCGACGAGGCACTGGCGATCGGCCTCGCGAACCGCGTTGTGCCGCGCGGTCGCGCGCGCAGCGAGGCCGAACAGCTGGCGCACCAGCTCACCCGCTTTCCACAGATCTGCCTGCGCGCAGATCGCCGCTCAGCCTACGAGCAGTGGGACCGCCCGCTCGGCGCTGCGCTGCGCGGCGAGTACGAGTGCGGCCTGGCGGCGATCCGCACCGGCGAGACGCTGGCGGGCGCCACCCGCTTCGCCGCGGGGCGCGGCCGCGGCGGCAGCTTCGACGATCTGTGAGCGCCCGCGAGTGACGAGTCAGGCGCGCCAGACGCGCTTGTCCGTGCTCCCGAACATCTTCGAGAGCTCGACCCGCTCCGGATCGACGCGCACGAGGCTGTAGTTCGGATCAGTCGGGCCGCCGGGCCAGAACTGGGAGAGGTCGTAGTCGATCACGTCCCAGACGCGCTTCTTCTCGGCCTCGTCGGTGACGATCTGCGCGCGGCCGCGCACCAGCACGTGGACGAAGTCCGGGGGCGCGACCTGGTACTGGAGGTCGACGCGCGGCTCGGCGGCCAGCTGCTTGTGCTTCGGCGAGCTCGTGCCGGTGGCGAACCAGAGCGTCTCCCCCTCCCAGGTGGGGTGCACCATGCGCACGCGCGGCCCTTCCGGGCTCGCGGTGGCGAGAGCGCACCAGATCGACTTCTTCGACGCTTCTGCGACGGCGGCGAAGAACGCGCCGCGCTCCGAGTCTTTCACGAGGGCCATCACATCCTCCATTCCCGGTGAACGATCTCTACGAAGGCTCGCGGCTTTGGAAGCCGGTACTTCCTTCAGAACGACTAACGCTAATCCGCCTGGCGGTCGAGATAGCTCTTCAGCTGGCGGTCGTGCCGGCTCGCGGCGCTGAAGGGCTTGACGTAGGGCTGCCAGCGCGGCGGGCGCGCGGGCTCCGGCCGGTCGCCCATCACGGTGACGCGCTGGATCACCCGTTCGCCTTCGAAGTCGTTCAGCACGTGGTGCTGTGTGCAGCGGTTGTCCCACATCGCGATCGTGCCGGGCGTCCAGTGATAGCGGACTGTGAAGCGTGGGCTCGTGACCCAGCGCGTCAGGAAGCGCAGCAGCGCGTCGCTCTCGTCGTGGCCCAGCTCGACGATCCGGCGCGTGAAGTGCTCGTTCACGAACAGTGACTTCTTCTTCGTGACCGGGTGCACGCGCACCACCGGGTGCACCGCCATCTGGTCGGTGTTGCCGTGCGCGTGGGCGTCGTGCAGCGCCGAGAGGCCCTCGCAGAAGTCCTTCATCGCCGGCGAGAGCTCGTCGTAGGCCCTGTACATGTTCGCCCACATCGTGTCGCCGCCTACCGGCGGGCACTTCACCATATGGAGGATCGACAGCAGCGAGGGCTCGGCCTGGCAGGTGAGGTCGCTATGCCACTCGTCGGCGATCGCTCCGGCTCCCGAGACGGCGCGCAGCTCGAAGAACTCCGGACGCTCGCCGCCGAGCGCCAGGTTCGGGTGTGGCTCGAGCACGCCGAACAGGCGCCCGAACGCGATGTGCTCGTCGGGCGTGAGGCGCTGGCCGGGGAAGAAGATCACCTGGTGCTCGATCAGCAGCGACAGGATCCGGTCGGCGTCGGCGGGGTCTGCCTTCGCAAGCGAAATTCCGTGGATCTCGGCGCCCAGGGAGCCCGAAAGACGGGCGACCTCGAGCTTCGGTACGAGCGATGCGGTGGCCATGGGACCTCCTGCGAGTCTCCGGCGCAGCATATCAGGCGCCGACTGCGTCGGGGCAGAGCAAACGCAGCGGCGGGCCGGCGCCGATCTCGAGCCGGCCCGCCGGCGGGAAGAACTCCGCGTCGAGGCTCCACGCGAGCGGCTCGGCCAGGCGCAGCTCGCTCTGCTGGCAGGAGTAGTGAGCGAGGCAGCGTCCCCGCGATCCGGCGCGCAGTGCCGGCAGCTCGAGCGCGAGGCGGGTGGCGCTGGCGCCGGTGGTGGCGAGGTGGATGCGCTCGGGGTCGCTTCCGGCGGTGTACAACGGCGCGAAGCCGAGCCCGAGGTGGCGCACCGCGCCGGCGGCGATCACCGTGAACCGTCGCTGGTCGATCCGGTCGCCGCTCACGACGAGCTCTGCGGCGAACGGCGCGAACACGCGCCGCGCGAGCGAGCCCCGGATCAGCGCTGACGCGCTGATCCGGCTCACCACCGAGAACGCGCCGGAGGCGCCCATCGACGACTCGTAGTAGAGCTCGAGGAAGCGGACGCCCACCCCGTTCACGAACAGGAAACCGAACACCGGCTCGCCGCCATCGGCCGCGATCCGCACGACCGCACGCCGCTGCTCATGGAGCTCGCCGCGCAGCAGGGCGGTGAGCGTGTCCTCGGGTGTGCCGCGCGCGCCGAGCGAGCGTGCGACGGTGTTCACCGTGCCGCCGCGGGTCGGGACGATCGCCGGCAGCGCCGCCGGGTCGAAGCGAAGCAACAGCGGCGTCAGTGTGCGGGGCAGCGTCCCGTCGCCGCCGACGAGCACGAGCGCATCGATGCCCTGATCGAGCAGCGCGGCGAGCGCCGGCGCGACGTCCTCGACGTGCGACGTCAGCACCACGCGCTCAGGCGAAACGAGTCGCTGTAGCCGCCCCACGAGCCCGGGGTCGCGCAGCGCGGCGCGTGCATTCGCGTTGATCAGGACCCCGGGCCGCGTCGTCACGGGCCGGGACTCTATCGGGGCGGGAGGGAGTATGCTGCGGGTGATGTCCGAGCTCTCCTCGGTTGCCGTATACCGGCGCCGGATCGACGCGTCGCTCGAGCGCGTGTGGGAGAACGTGCGCGACTGGGAGCACCTGCCGTGGCTCCATCGCGAGAGCTTCGCGTCGATCGCGCTCGAGCAGGAAGGGGAGTTCGGGTGGCGGGCGCGTGTAGGGCTGCGCGCGCCCGCGGAGCCGGCGATCAGGCTCGAGCTGGTCGCGGAGTCGCAGCGGCGCTACGTCGCGCGCACGCTCGAGGGGCCGGGCGCCGCCACCGAGATCTGGACCCGGCTCGCTCCGGTCGACGCGCGGCGCACCGACATCGAGGTGGAGTTTCTGCTGCCGGGTGTCGCAGCGTCTCGGCGCGACGCGCTGGGCGACAGCTACATAGCACTCTACACACGGCTGTGGGATCAGGACGAGTCAATGATGCAGCGCCGCAGCTGGTTGCTCGAAGCGCCGCGCGCCGCGCGGGCAGCGCGCGAGCGCGTCGATCTGGGGCCGGCCTCCGAGCTCGAGAACCGCTTGCCGCTGCGGGTTGCGTTTGGCGGTCGCCTCGTCGTCGTCACGCGTTGCGATGGCGAGCTGCTGGCCTACGACGCGCTGTGCCCCCACGCGCTGGGCCCGCTCGACGCGGCGGAGATCGTAGACGGGCTCGTGGTGTGCCCGTGGCACGGCAGGGCCTTCGACGTGCGCAGCGGGCGCGGTTGCGGCACTGGGAACCGGCTGCGGCTCTCTCCCGCGCCGCGCGTGGAGATCGCCGACGGGCGGGTGCGCCTCGTACCCGCCTAACGCGGGTGGAGATCTCGTGCCCCGGCGGCTCCGGTGGGCTGCGCTCCTCCAGCGCGTTTTCGACATCGATGCCCTGCGTTGCCCCCGCTGCGGGTCGACGCTGCTCATCATCGACGACCTCGGCATGCGCAAGCTCCCCGCGACGGCTGCCGAGGATCTCCTCGAAGTCATCATGCGCCGCTACGAGCGAGGCAGACTCCCGAGTTCGCCAGCTTCTCGGGCCGCACTTGATCAGGTGCGCGTGGTGGAGGAGGCGGTCGAGCATGGCGGTGACGGCGGTGGTGTCGCCGAGCAGCCGCCCCCAGTCGTCGACGGGACGGTTGGACGTGAGCAGGGTGCTGGCCCAGGTGTGACGAAGGGTGTGCAGCCCGCCCGCCTTCTCGATCCCCGCTCGCTGCTTGGCCTTGGCATAGCAATGCTTCGCCGCTCCCGCGCACAGATGCCCTCGCCGATCCCGGGACGGGAAGAGCCACAGCGCGGGCCGCTCATGGCGCCAGTACGCGCGCAGCGCCTCGAGCAGACGCGGCGACAGGAGCGTCATGCGGTCGCGGGCTCCCTTGCCCTGCCGCACGCGCAGCACGCCGCGCTCGGCGTCGATGTCGCTCACCTGAAGCGCGACGACCTCGCTGACGCGTAGACCCGCCGCGTAGGCGGTGAGCAGCAGCGTGCGGTGGTTCGGACGAATCGCGCGGGAGAACAACCGCGTGAGCTCTTCGCGGGTGAGAATCTCCGGCAGCTGGCTCGGGTCGCGCGCAGCCGGGATGACGAAGCCCGTGCTCGGGCGTCGCAGAGTCACGGGGTAGAAGAAGCGAAGTCCGGCCACGGCCACGTTGCACGTGCTGTGACTGAACCCCTTCTCGCGATAGAGATGGAGCAGGTAGGTCTGGATCTCCCGCTCCGAGATCCGGTCGGGGGAACGCCCGTAGAAGGTGGCGAGCCGGGTGACGACACGGAGGTAGGCTTTCTGCGTCCCGCCGGAGAGCCCCCGGAGCACCCGGTCATCGGTCATCTGCTGGCGAAGCGCCGTCATGTCGACCTCTCAGGCCGTGTCGGGCACGGCCGAACGGCACGCGGAATTGCGCGCCGGAGGTCATTCTGGACGGCTCCGCGATTCGCCTCTCGGGAGCCGCTGCGTCCCTCGGCTCCGAGCCGCTCGCAGCCTCCATTCCCCTTCGACCAGCAGAGCCTGGTCGCACTAAACTACCTACGCTCTATCGGCGACGCGGTTCTCGAATTGTGCTAGGTCTGCCAAGCATGAGCTCGACATCGATGAAAAACATTACCTGCATTGCCGACCTGCGGGACCTCGCTGCCCGCAAGGTCCCGCGCGCCTTCTTCGACTATGTCGGAGCGGGCTCCTACTCACAGGAGACGCTGCGCGCAAACGTGGCGGATATGGAACGTATAAAGCTGCGTCAGCGCGTACTCGTGGACATGACCGGCCGCGACCTCGGCACGACCATGCTCGGCGAGACCGTGCCACTGCCATTCGCGCTGGCTCCGGTCGCGATGATCGGGCTGGTGCATGGCAACGGCGAAATTCACGCCGCGCGCGCGGCGAACGAGGCCGGCATTCCCTTCACCTTGAGCACGATGTCGATCTGCTCGATCGAGGACGTGGCGGAGGCGACCGGCAAGCCGTTCTGGTTCCAGCTCTACGTCATGCGCGATCGCGAGTTCGTCAAGGACTTGATCGCGCGCGCCAAGGCAGCCAAATGCAGCGCGCTGGTGCTGACCGTCGACCTGCAGGTCCTCGGGCAACGTCATTGCGACATCAAGAACGGCCTGTCGGTTCCGCCGGAGATCCGGATCAGGAACATCATCGACATGGCAACCAAGCCGGCGTGGGTGTCGAGTGTGCTGCGGGGAAAACGCTGGACCTTCGGAAATCTCGCCGGTCACGTGAAAGGAATGGAGAAGGTCAAGTCGCTGGCGCAATGGACCGCGACCCAGTTCGATCAGGCCTTGAACTGGCAGGATATCGAATGGATCAAGTCCGAATGGCCGAGAAAACTGATCCTCAAAGGCATTCTCGATGTCGAGGATGCAAAGATCGCAGCCAAATCCGGCGCCGACGCCATCGTGGTATCCAATCACGGTGGCCGCCAGCTCGATGGCGCGTCATCGTCGATCTCGATCCTGCCGAGCGTCGTCGATGCGGTGGGCTCACAGATCGAGGTCATGTTCGATGGCGGCGTGCGCACCGGCAAGGATCTCGTACGCGCGCTTGCGCTTGGCGCCAGGAGTTGCCTGATCGGCCGATCCTTTGCATGGGGGCTGGGCGCGGGTGGTGGCGCAGGCGTTGCCAAGGCGATCGATATTCTCCGCAAGGAACTCGATGTGACCATGGCCCTGTGCGGCGTAAGGAGTGTGCGCGAAATCAATCGTCAGGTGATCGCCTCCGGATCGAACGGTTGGTCCGAACCGGTGTCCGCTGCGGAGGAATTGACGTAAGAATGCTTCTCGGACATTGCAAGAATCCAGCCTGAACTACGTATGCTCATGCTCTGCTCCCGTAGCGGTCCGCGAAGAGGACTAGCAGCTAACGCCGCCGCTCGGAGAGCCGCGCGGCTTCGGCGAGCTTCGCGCGCGCGTCCGGGTGGGCGATCGCGATCAACGCGTCGCGCCGTGCCGCGTTCGTGAGCCCCGCCAGCTCCGCGGCGCCGTGCTCGGTGATCACGACGTCCACCTGATGGCGCGGCGTCGTGACGCACGTGCCCGGCGTGAATTGCGCGACGATCCGCGAGATCGGGCCGTCCTTCCCGCGCGCCTGCGATGGCAGGCAGATCAGCGAGCGCCCACCCTCGGAGAACGCGGCGCCGGTCACGAAGTCCTCGTGCCCGCCGATCCCCGAGTACTGGCGCCCACCGATCTCGTCGGCCACCACCTGGCCGACCAGGTCGACCGAGAGCGCGCCGTTGATCGACAGCATCGCGCGGTTGCGCGCGATGATCGACGGGTCGTTCACGTCGTCTACCGGCAGGAAGCGCACATGCTCGCGACCCTCGCCGTCGAGCCAGTCGTAGAGCTCGCGGGTGCCCATCGCGAACGTGCAGATCGAGACGCCGTCGTGCAGACCCTTGCGCCGGTTCGTCACCTTGCCGGCGCGGTGGAGTCGAAAGAGCCCGGTGGTGAACATCTCCGAGTGCACGCCGTAGTTGCCGCCCGCGCGCTCGGCGAGGATCCGGGCGACCGCGTCGGGGACGCCGCCGATGCCGGTCTGGAGCGTCGCGCCTTCGCCGATGAAGCGCGCGGCGTGCAGTGCGATCGCCTGCTCGATGTCGCTCGCGGGTGTTTCGGGCAGCGCGATCGGCTCGCGCTCCGAGGTGATCAGCACGTCGATCTCGCTGGTGTGGATCGCGTGCGGGTGCTCCGGCGGCAGGCCCAGCGTGCGCGGGAGGCGCGCGTTGGCCTCGACGATCAGCAGCCGGGCAGGATCGCGGCCGCAGCGCAAGAGCTCCTCGATCGTCGCGCCGGCGTGCAGCGAGAGCGAGCAGTGGCCATCGCGGTCGGGGGGCGTCGCGGCGGTGGCCATCACACGGGGCGCCATCCGCCGGGCGATCCGCGCGAAGCGGCGGAAGTCGGCGGGCACGAAGCGCACGCGGTGCCCGGCATCGCGCAGCGCGCGCTCGACTGGCCCGTAGAAGCCCGAGTGCAGCGCGACACCGGGACGTGTGAAGAGCGGGAACAGGTCGACCAGCAGCGCGGCGAACACCTCGAGCCGTTCGAAGCGCTCGCGCTGGCCGAGCGCGTGCAAGAGCTCCACCGGCTGACCGGGCCCGAGCGGCACCGCGAGTGTGTCGACGTCCCAGATCCGATCGGCCGCTGCCCTGGCGCTGAGCTCTTCCACGGGAGTCCCTCCTTGAAGGCCCCACGGGGGTGAACGGTAACGGGCAATACAAGCCGTTGACTCCCCTCGCGCTCTGATTTATACAGAACAAGAATTCTGGTTCTGTTCTACCTGGAGTTCCTTTGAACCCGCCTGCCCGCCGCGAGAATCCGACGCCCGAGGCCGAGATGGCCGGCCGCGCCCCCGCGCTGCGCTGGGTGCGACCGCCGCGGCAGGCGCGCAGTCAGCAGACGCTCGACCGGATCCTCGACGCGGCCGAGGCGCTGGTGCAGGACAAGGGCTTCGACGACACCCCGGTGGCCGAGATCGTGCGCCGCGCCGGTTCGTCGGTCGGCGCGTTTTACAGCCGCTTCCCCGACAAGGAGTCACTGCTCCACGCGCTCTACGAGCGCTATGTCGAGCAGGCGATCGCCACCGCCGACGAGGCGCTCGACCCGACGCGCTGGAAGAACGCACGGATCGAGGAGATTGTCGTCGCGGTCGTCCGCTTCCTCGTCGAGATCTATCGCGAGCAGCGCGGCCTGATCCGCGCGTTCGTGATCCGTAACCACGTCGACCCGACTTTTCAGGCGCGGCGCGAGCGGCTCTCGCACCACGTGAGTGCCGGCCTCTCGGTGCTGCTGCTCGAGCGCCGCGCCGAGATCCACCACCGCGATCCGGAGCGCGCCGCCGCGTTCGGCCTGACGCTCGTCTTCAGCACGCTCGACAACACGATCCTGTTCGGCGAGATGCGCTCGGGAGCGTTCGTGCTCTCCGACGCCGACCTCGCGGCCGAGCTCGCGCGGGCCTTCCTCGCGTACCTCGGTGTCCCGACGACCCACACATGAGGAGAACCCCATGGACGCCATGACCCGATTCCATCCGCGCGACCACCGCGCCGTCGAGCGCTTCGACGTGCCGCAGAGCATCGCCTACAACTGGGAGTACGACAGCCCGCGCCAGCGTCTCTCCCGCCTGTACGAGAACGCCAAGCGCGACCAGTGGAACGCGACGGAGCGGCTCGACTGGTCGATCGACGTCGATCCCGAGCGCGGCCTGTTGCCCGACGCCGGGATCGGCATCTACGGCACGGAGATCTGGGCATCGCTCGACACGGTGCAGATCGAGCGGCTGCGCCA
>CAZPNB010000073.1:0-7306 GCA_964587305.1 uncultured Spirochaetales bacterium
AGCGGTGCGGAACGATCAGTCCGACGAAGCCGATCAAGCCCGCGACCGCCACCGCAGCCCCCACCATCAGCGCCGTCGAGAGCAACAGCACTCGCTGGGTTCTGCCGACGTCCACGCCGAGCTGCTGCGCCGATTCTTCGCCGAGCGCGAGCAGGTTGAGGTCGCGCAACAGCGGCAGCGCGCAGCCGAGGCCGAGGGCCAGGAACGCACCGACCACCGGCGCCGCGTCGGTGCGCACGGCGGACAGGCTTCCGATCAGCCACAGGAACACGCTCGTGCTCTCCGAGAGTCCGGCGAGCGACGCAATGAACACGATCCCCGCCGAGGCGAACGCGTTGAACACGACCCCAGTGAGCAGCAGGTGAGTTGCCGACACGCGGCCGCGTACGCCGGCCACCGCGTAGAGCGCGGCCGTCGTGACGAGCGCACCGGCGAACGCGGCGGGCGGCGCCGCGGCGGCGCCCCAGCCGAGCGCCGATCCGAACGAGAGCGCGAGAATGCCGCCGACCGCCGCGCCGCCGGAGACCCCGAGTACGTAGGGATCAGCGAGCGGGTTGCGCAGCAGCGCCTGGAACAGCGCCCCGGCCACCGCGAGCGCCGCACCGACAGCGGCCGCCAGCAGCACGCGCGGCAGCCGCACACGAAGCACGATGTCGGCCGCTGCGCCGGCATCGTCCCACGCCCACAGCGCACGCAGCGCGTCGCCGCCTGCGAGCTCGCTGGGCCCGGCCGCGATCCCCAGCAAGAGCGACGCGAGCAGCAGCGCGCCGAGCAGCGAGAGGCGCAGCGCGACCGTGCGCGCGGTCAGCACCTTCACGGCGGGGCCCCGCGCACGCGATCGGCGAGCTGCGCGAGCGCGCGATCGAGGTAGGGGCCCGGGATCGTCAGCTGCCGGTCGAGCGCGGCGACGCGACCGCTCGCGACGGCGGGCAGCGACGGCCAGTGCGACCAATGCGCCCGTGCCTCCGCGGCCGGGGCGGCGGCGTCCAGGATCAGCTCCGGGGCCGCGGAGATCAGCCACTCGACGGAGACGCGCGGCTACGGTTCGCCGAAGCCCCTCGCCAGGTTCTCGGCGCCGGCGGCCTCGAGCATCGCGTCGAGGAAGCTGCCGCCGCCGACCACGTAGAGCGGGTCGCGCTGGAGAACGAGGACCGCGCGCACGGGGATCGCGCCGGCGGCGCGCTCGAGCGCATCGCGCCAGGCCGCGCGGATCGCGTCCGCCCGCGCGCGCGCGGCGGCGCCCTGCCCGACGCGGTCTCCCAGCGCGACGATCGAGCGCAGCACCTCGTCGTAGCTGATGTTGGGCAGCGCCAGCACCTCGATGCCGAGCGCTTCGAGTCGCCCGCGCAGCTCGCGCTGCTGCGCGCTGGGGACCAGCGCGACGAAGCTCGGCGCCAGCGCCACGATCGCCTCGAGGCTCGGATTGAAGAGTCCGCCGACGCGCGGGAGCCCGCGGACCCTCGGCTCGAGCTGCGCCGAGGACTCGTCGACACCGACCAGCGTCGCCTCGGCGTCGAGCGCCAGCAGGATCGCCGTCAGCGACGGATTGAGCGATACCACGCGCGGAGGGCCGGCAGCCGCAGCTCGCGCGAAGACCGACGCCAGCACGGCGAGCGCGAGCAGCGCGGAGACGACCGGACGCCGTTCGGGCATCGCGGCAGGGTAGCGGCATGCGGGGTTGAGGCCGGCGGCGCGTGGGCCGCCGGCCTGTAGCCACGACCGCCTGCTATTCGAGGCGGCCCGTCGTCTTCCCTTCGAGCGTCAGGTGCGGCCGCAGCTTCGCGAGGCTGGCCTCACCGATGCCTTTCACCGCGAGCAGATCGTCGAGGCTCTTGAAGCCCCCCTTGGCCTCGCGGGCCTCGATCAGCGCCCGCGCGCGCGACGCCCCGATGCCGGGCAGCATCTCGAGCTCCTCGGCGCTGGCGGTATTCACGTTCACGACGCCATTCAGTTGCCCCTCGGCGAGGGCGGGTGCTCCCGCCAGCGCGAGGAGACCGGCGAGCGCCACCGCGGCGCCCGCGCTCGACAGAAATCGATGCATGGGAGTTTCTCCCGGGACCGATCGGGGGGCGAGACGGTTGGATCCGTCAGCGATCGCGCATGACGGCGAAACCGGCGGCGGCGAGCAGGTCGCGCTGAGCGCCTCCATCCGGGAAGGGGGCAATCGCGGCGCGTGCACGCCGCGCGTGATCTTCGGCGCGCCGCACTGTGTCCTCGACGCCGCGGTGACGGCGCACCACGTCGATCGCGGGGGACAGATCGAGCTCCGGGGTGCCGCCGCCCTCGTCTGCCCGGCGCGCGACCGCCTTGAGCAGCGAGGCCACCTCGTGGCGCTCGGCGGCCGTGCAGCGCTTCAGCGCCAGCAATAGTGGCAGTGTCACCTTGCCCTCGCGCAAGTCGTCGTACGGGCGCTTGCCGAGGTCGACCTCGCGATCCTCGTAGTCGAGCGCGTCGTCGCGCAGCTGAAACGCAAGACCCAGCTCGCGCCCGAACTCGGCGAGCCGCCGCCGCTCGGCGCGGGTGACGCCGCCGAGGATCGAGCCCGCCTCGCAGGCGGCGGACAACAGCACCGCGCTCTTGCGCTCGATCACCTGGAAGTAGTGCGCTTGCGTGACCGACGGATCGAAGCTCCGCTGGAGCTGGAGCAGCTCGCCTTCGGCCATGCTGCGGATCGTGTTGGCAAAGATCCACAGGATGTCGAGATCGCCGTCTTCCACGATCATCGACGACGCGCGCGCGTAGAAGAAATCGCCGGCGAGCACCGCGCGCCGGTTGCCCCAGAGCGCGTTGGCGGACGGGCGGCCGCGGCGCAGCTCGGACAGGTCGACCACGTCGTCGTGCAAGAGCGTCGCGGTGTGGAGCAGCTCGACCGCCGCGGCGACGTGGATCCGACGCGACCCGGTGTAGCCGCAGAGCTCGGCGGCGAGCAGCAACAGCGCCGGACGCATCCGCTTGCCCCCCGAGCCCAGCACGTGATCGCCGAGCACGGCGATCACCTCGCTCGCCGAGGAGAGCTGCTCACGCATCGCGCCGTCGACCAGCGCCAGGTCTTCGGCGAGCCGCTCCATTGCCGCCGAGTAGGCTTCGACCGTCGACTCGGGGGTGGGAGGGCCGGGCGTCATCGGCTCGAACCCTAGCCGTCCGCCACTCCAGTGTCAAAGGGGAAATCGACTAAAAGTCCAGTAAATACGAGTGGTTAACGAGCGGGCACAGGAGTGTGAACGCCGGTTGACCGCAGCCACGCGACCGCGTCGGCGATGTCGGAGACCGCCACCCACTCGGCGCCGGTCTGCGCGGGCAGCGCGCCGCGGGCGCCGGCCGGAACCAGCACGCGGCGGAATCCGAGGCGGATCGCCTCGGCCACGCGCACGTCGAGGCGCGCGACGCGCCGGATCTCGCCGCCGAGGCCGATCTCACCGCACGCCGCAGCGTCGGCCGGCAGCGCGATGTCGAGCCGGCTCGACGCGAGCGCCAGCGCCAGCGCGAGATCGGCGCCCGGCTCGCGGATCCGCACCCCGCCCACCGCGTTGACGTAGACGTCGCGGTTCAGCAGATCGACGTGCGCGCGGCGGTCGAGCACCGCGAGCAGCAGCGCGAGCCGCGCGTCGTCCACGCCGATCGCCGTGCGCCGCGCGGTGCCGTAGCCGGCCGGCGCGACGAGCGCCTGGATCTCGACGAGCATCGGCCGGCTGCCTTCGAGCCACGGCACGATGCACGAGCCCGGTGCGCCGCCGCGCCGTTCGGCCAGGAACAGCTCGCTCGGATTTGCGACCGCCTCGAGCCCGGCTCCGCCCATGTGGAAGACACCGACTTCCTGCGTCGAGCCGAAGCGGTTCTTGTGCGCGCGAAGCAGCCGAAACGCGTGGAACGGGTCGCCGTCGAGTTGGAGCACCACGTCGACGAGATGCTCGAGCACGCGCGGGCCGGCGATCGCGCCCTCCTTCGTGACGTGTCCCACCAGCACCAGCACCGCTCCGTCGGCCTTCGCGGTGGCGGCGAGCAGCGCCGCGCACTCGCGCACCTGGGCTACCGAGCCGGGCGCCGACTCGATGCGCTCACTGCGCAGCGTCTGCACAGAGTCGACCAGCACGAGCGATGGCCTGATCTCGCGCCACGGCGCGGCCAGCGCCTCGACGCAGGTCTCGGGCAGCACGACCAGCGCTTCGGGCAGCGACGGGAGGCGATTGGCGCGCAGCCGCACCTGTTCCGGGCTCTCTTCGCCCGCGACGTAGAGCACCGGCCGTCCGGCCGGCATGCGGTCTCCCGCGTGCAGCGAGGCGGAGCCCCGCGGAGATCGATCGGACAGACTCGCCGCCAGCTGGAGCGCGAGCGTCGATTTCCCGATCCCGGGCTCGCCGGCCAGCAGCACCACCGAACCCGGGACGAGGCCGCCTCCGAGCACGCGATCGAGCTCGGCGATCCCGGTCTCGAGGCGCGGCACCGCGTCGGCGTCGATCTCGACGAGTCGGCGGGGCTTGACGCCGGCGGCGTGCGACGCGGCGATCAACGGCTCGCGCGGCCCTGGCGCGGAGCCCACCCGCTCCTCGACCAGCGTCGACCAACCGCCACACTCCGGGCAGCGCCCCAGCCAACGCGGCTGCTGGGCCCCGCATTCATTGCACGCGTAGACGCTGTGGCTCCGCCCCATCGCGCGCGAGAGTAGCGGCGAAAGCAGCGCCGACGGACCGTCAACCGGAAACCGCAAGGTGGTTGACAGGGATCGGGTGCCCTCCCTAGGTTCGGCCCCACCGGAGGAGGCGCCGTGTTCGAGCGATACGAGCGACTGGCAGCGCGCGCGCTGGCGGACGAGCCGCCGTCCGAGAGCGACGCGCTGTGGATCCTGGACGGCCCGGATGTCGCGCTGCTGCCGCTGCTGCACGCGGCCTTCGCGCCGCGCGAGCGCCACTTCGGCCGCCGCGTGATGGTGCACGTGCTGAACAACCTGCAGAACGGGCTGTGCCCGGAGGACTGCGGCTACTGCTCGCAGTCGCGCGACTCGACCTCGGCGATCCGCAAGTACGCGATGAAGGGCCGCGAGGCGATCCTCGCCGAGGCCGAGCACGCAGCGCGCGCCGGTGCCACCCGCTACTGCATGGTGATGTCGGGGCGCGGCCCGACGCTGGCGATGACGCGCCGGCTCGCCGACCTCGTGCGCGAGGTGAAGGAGCGCTTCCCGATCGAAGTGTGCCTCTCGGTCGGCCTGCTCGAGGAAGAGCACGCGCGAATCCTCGCCGACGCCGGCCTCGACCGCCTGAATCACAACCTGAACACGAGCGAATCGCACTACGGCCGTATCTGCTCCACCCACACCTACGCCGACCGCGTGCGCACGCTCGCCGCAGCAAAGAAATGCGGCATCGAGCCGTGCAGCGGCCTGATCCTCGGCATGGGCGAGCAGAGCGCCGACGTCGTCGAGGTGAGCTTCCGGCTGCGCGAGCTCGAGGTGCCGTCGATCCCGGTGAACTTCCTGATCCCGATCGACGGCAACCCGGTCATGTCGGATGGCTCGCTGACGCCCGAGCGGTGTCTGCGCGCGCTGTGCCTCTTGCGGCTCGTGAATCCGCGCGCGGAGATCCGCGCGGCGGGCGGGCGTGAGGGGCATCTGCGCGGGCTCGAGGCGCTGGCGCTGTGGCCGGCCAACTCGCTCTTCGTCGAGGGCTACCTCACCACGCGCGGCGATGCGGTGACCGAGACCTACCGGATGATCCGCGAGGCCGGCTTCGAGGTGGACGGCAACGCGCTCCAGCCCGGAGAGACCGCCGGCGGCGAGGCCGCAACGGCGTTCCGACTGCGCGGCGGCGACGGCGGGATCCTCAAGCCCGAGATCGCGCGCGGAGACGCCTGAGTGGTTGGGCTGGCAGAGGTCGCCGCCGAGACGCTCGCCGGCATCCGCGCGCGCGGCACCTACCGGCGGATGCGTGTGCTCGAGGGTGCGCAGGCGCCGCGCATGCGCGTCGACGGCCGCGACGTCCTGCTGTTCGCCGGCAGCAACTACCTCGACCTCGCGCGACATCCCGAAGTGGTGGAGGCGGCCGCGCGCGCCGCGCGGGATCTGGGCTGCGCAGCCGGCGGGTCGCGCCTGATCAGCGGCAACCTCGCAGTGCACGAGGCGCTCGAGGAAGATCTCGCCAAGTTCTTCGAGGCAGAGGCCGCGCTCGCGTTCAACAGCGGCTATGCCGCCAACCTCGGCGTGATTCCCGCGCTGGTCGGGAAGGGCGACGCGGTGGTGTCGGACGCGCTCTCGCACGCGTCGATCGTCGACGGCTGTCGGCTCTCGAGGGCCGCGGTGGTCGTGTTTCCGCACGGCGATCTGGCGGCGCTGGACACGGCGATTCGCGACGCCTCCCGGGATCACCGCCGCGTGTTGCTGACGATCGACGGCGTGTACAGCATGGACGGCGACGTCGCGCCGGTGGCCGAGATGGTCGCAATCGCCCGGCGCCACGGCGCGATCGTGCTGCTCGACGATGCCCATGGCACCGGCACGCTGGGCGCGCAGGGGCGCGGCAGCGCCGAGCTGTGCGGCGTCAGCGCGGGCGTCGACGTGCTGCTGGGCACGCTCGGCAAGGGACTCGGCTCGTACGGCGCGTTCGTAGTCGGAACGCGCGCATTGCGCGAGCTGCTCGTGAACGTGGCGCGCTCGTTCATCTTCAGCTGCGCGTTGGCGCCGCCCCAGGTGGCGGCGGCGCACGCGGCGCTCGGTCTCGTGCGCCGTGAACCCTGGCGGCGCGAACGCCTCCAGGCGAACGCGACGCGGCTGCGCGAACGGCTCGCCGCGCGCGACGTCGATACGCATCCCAGCACCACCCACATCGTGCCGGTCGTGGTGGGTGCCAACGAGGCCACGATGGCCGCCTGCGAGCGGCTGCTCGAGCGCGGCTTCTACGCGCAGGGGATCCGCCACCCATCGGTGCCCGAGGGCACAGCGCGGCTGCGCCTGACGCCGATGGCGACGCACGGCGACGACGAGATCGACGCGCTCGCCGACGCGGTGGCCGACGAGGTGCAGCACAACTGGTGATCGCGGCGCTTCGCGGCGTGTTCGTCACGGGCACCGACACCGGCGTCGGCAAGACAGTGGTCGCCTGCGCGCTGGTCCGCGGGCTGCGCGCGCGCGGCATCGACACGGGCGCAATGAAGCCGATCGAGACCGGCGTTGGCGCGGCGGGGCCAGCGGACGCGATCGCGCTGCGCGAGGCCGCTGGCGCCGGCGATCCGCTCGCCGACGTCTGCCCCCAGCGCTTCGCGCTGCCGGCCGCCCCGGTGGTCGCCGCGCGGGCGGAGGGTCGTGCCGTGGACCTCGCCG
>CAZPNB010000074.1:0-11717 GCA_964587305.1 uncultured Spirochaetales bacterium
GGGATAGCGCGCGCCGGTGAGCAGCGCGCGCACGCGCGCCAGATCGATGCGCCCGGCGCGCACCAGCCGGATCGGCTCGATCAGCACGCCTTCCTCTTCGAGACAGGTCGAGTCGGCGGGCATCGAGCCCGGACTCGTACCGCCGATGTCCGCGTGGTGCCCGCGGCTCGCGACGAAGAAGCTCGCAGCGGTCTCGCCGGTGAACACCGGCGTGACGACGGTGACGTCGGGCAGATGCGAGCCGCCGGCGAACGGGTCGTTGGTGGCGACGACGTCCCCGGCCACCAGGTCGGGGAAGCGCTCGCGCACGACCGCCACGGTCTCCCCCATCGCGCCGAGATGCACCGGGATGTGCGGCGCGTTCGCGACCAGGCCCCCATCGGAATCGAACACCGCGCACGAGTAGTCGAGGCGCTCCTTGATGTTGGTCGAGATCGAGGTGTTGCGGAGCACGGCTCCCATCTGCTCGGCGATCGACATGCAGCGGTTGCCGAACACTTCGAGCCGCACCGGATCTGCCTCGTCGAGGCGAGCGGCGTGGGCGCCGGGGGGACCGTCGTCGTCGTGGAGCCGCAGCACGCCGTCGCCGTCGATGCGCAGGCTCCACCCGGGATCGAGCACGACCGTACCGGTCGCCTCCAGGATCAGTGCGGGGCCCGCGAGCGTGCGCGCTGCTGCGAGGTCCTCGCGCAGATGGACGGGGGTCCTCTGCCGCCCGTGCCCGGGGAACCAGACCTCCTCCCAGCGCAGCGGCCTCGGGCTGCCACCGGCGGAGCGCGGTGCCGGCAGTGCGATCGGTGGGGACTCGCCCGGCGCGAACACGCGCACGCGAACGGTCACGACCTCCACCGGATGACCCGGGCGCGTGTAGCCGAAGCGCGCGAGGTGCTCGCGCGCAAACGCTCCCGGCCAGTCTTTGTCCGCCGGCTCGGCGACCGCGAGCGCCGTCTCGGTGCCGACGTGCCGCAGATCGAGCCGCCACTCGGCGCGGAGCTTCGCCGCGGCGATGCCCTCACCGAGCAACGCAGCGCGCCCCTCCCGCTCGAGTTCGCCGGTTGCGGCGTGCACCGCCTCCGGGAGCGGCGCACCTGAACCGGGGAGCGGCGCCCGCCGCGCATCCCGCTGCCCGTCCCAGCTCGCACCCGCGATGCCGATGCCGTACGCCGACAAGATCCCCGCGAGCGGGTGCAGCAGCACGTCGCGCATGCCGAGCGAGCGCGCGACCGCGCACACGTGCTGGCCGCCGGCGCCGCCGAAGCCGACCAGCGCGCATTCGCGGGGATCGATGCCGCGCGCCACCGACACCTGCGCGATCGCCTGCGCCATGCTGGCGTTCGCCACCTCGATGAAGCCCGCCGCCACCTCATCGGGTGAGCGCTCGAGGCCGGCCGCGCGCAGCCGCTCGCACATCGCGTGCAGCGCCACATCCACCGGCCCGCGCGACAGTGGAAACGGGAAGCGGTCGGGCTGCACGCGTCCGAGCGCGAGATTGGCGTCGGTGACCGCGAGCTCGTAGGCGTCTTCGCGGCCGTAGCAGAGCGGCCCTGGCTGTGCGCCAGCGCTCTCGGGGCCCACCGTAAAGCGGAATCCGTCGAAGCGGCATAGCGAGCCGCCGCCTGCCGCCACCGTGTGGATGCGCAGCATCGGCGCCTTCACGCGCACGCCGCCCACCCGCGTCTCGAAGCTGCGCGGCAGGTCCCCGGGCTGGAGCAGCGACACGTCGGTCGAGGTGCCGCCCATGTCGAAGCCGACCGCGCGCGCAAAGCCGGCGCGTTCGGCGACGAAGGTCGCGCCGACGACGCCGCCGGCCGGGCCCGAGAGCAGCGCGTTCGGCCCGCGAAAGCGCAGCGCGTCGGTCAGGCCGCCCGAGGACTGCATGAAGCGCAGCGTCGCGTCGGGCAGCGCCGCGCGCAGGGCTTCGGCGTGCCCGCGCAAGAGCGGGGTGAGGTAGGCGTCGACGGCCGCGGTCTCGGCGCGGGCGAGCAATCCGACCTCGTTCGCGATCGCGTGGGAAGCGGCGACGTGCTCGAAGCCGACCTCGCGCGCCAGCGCCGCGAGCGCGCGCTCCATCGCAGGAAACGCGGTGGCGTGGATCAGCGCGATCGCCACCGCGCGGTGACCGGCGCGCCGCGCCTGCGCGAGCCCGCGCCGCGCCGCGTCGAGGTCGAGCGGCTCGACCTCCTCGCCGTCCGCTCCGACGCGGCCGCGCACCTCGAGCACTGCGCTCGGCAGCGGCGCCGGCTTGCGGATCGCGAGCTCGAACAGCTCCGGCCGCTCCTGGGTGCCGATCGCGAGCAGATCGCCCAGGCCCGCGTTGGTCACGAACAGCGTGGACACGCCGCGCCGCTCGAGCAGCGCGTTCGTCGCGACCGTGGTGCCAAGATCGATGCGGGCGGGCGGCAGCGCAGCGCCGGGCGCCACCACCCCGGCCGTCTCGAGGATCCGGCGGATCAGCAGCGCTGGCGCCGTATCCGAGGACAAGAGCTTCGCGGTATGCAGCGTGCCGTCGGGCGCGACGCCGATGCCGTCGGTGAACGTCCCCCCGCGATCGATCCAGAACGACCAGCTCGCCGACTTCGCGTCGCTCCGCGATCTGCTCATGCTCCGCTGCGCAGCAGACGGCGCGCGATGCGCATCAGCCGGCGCGCGATGACGCGCACGGCGTCGCGCTGGGAAGGATCCCCTGCGAGCTGGATGCCAGCGAGCGCAACCCCGCCGAACACGGCTCCGCCGAACGCCAGCTCCATCACGGCCCCGGTACCGCCGGATCCCTGCGGCGGTAGCGCAGCCGATGCGACGCCGGCGATCACCGCGATTCCCGCGGCGCGTACAGCGGTCTGCGCGAGCGCCGCGAGCGACGGCCCGCCGTGCAGGACGCGCAGCAGTGCGAGCGTCGCGATGGCGTTGAACGTCATGGCGATCGCGCCGGCGACGGCGAGCCCCGGCGCCCCCCAGCGCTGGCCGAGCGCGAAGTAGAGCGCTGCCGCTGCAAGCGCGACGGCGGTTCCCAGCCACATCGGCCGCCACGTGTCGCCGCGCGCGTAGAACCCGCGCACCGCGATCTGCTGCCCGATCCACGCCGGCACCGCGAAGGCGAAGATGCGCAGCAGGTCCGCAACGCGCTGCGTATCGGCAGCACTGAAACGCCCGCCCTCGTACACGAGCGAGACCAACGGCTCCGCAAAGACGAAGGTCGCCGCCGTGCCGAGACAGGCGAGCGAGAGCCCGGCGCGCAGCACCCCGAGCAGCGTGGCGTCCAGCTCCGCTTCGCGGCCCTCGGTCGCGAGCCGCGCGAGCGTCGGCAGCGCCGCGGTCGCGATCGCCTGGCCCACCACCGCCACTGGCAGCAGCATCAGCTGTCGCGCGTAGCCCAGCGCCGCCACGCTGCCCGTTGAGAGCAGCGCTCCGAACCACTTGTCGTACCACTCGTCGACCGTGAGCAGGGTCACGCCGAGCATCAGCGGCAGCGCCGAGGCGAGATAACGGTGCAGCGATGCGTCGCGCAGGTCGATCCGCGCGACCAGCCGTAGCTCCGGGATCCGTCGCAACTCGAGCCATGCGGTTCCGAAGGCACCAGCGACGGCGCCCGCCAGCGCGCCCCACGCGAAGCCCTCGGCGCCGAGCTGCGCGCCGACCACCGATCCGCCGGCGATGATCGCCAAGTTGTAGACCACCGGCGCGAGCGACTGGGACGCAAAGTGGCCGCGCGCCATCAGCGCGCCGCGCAGCACACCGCCCGCGATGAAGAAGACCTGCGCGGGGAGCAGGATCCGGGTCAGCCGCGTCGTCAGATTCGCCTGCTCCGCGGAGAAGGCGGGAAACTGGATCGCCACCAACCCGTCTGCGACGAGCCACATCGCCAGCGTCGCGACGACCGCGAGCGCTCCGGTGGTGCCGAACACGACGGCGAGGAAGCGCTCCGCATCCGCGTCCCCTTCGCGATCTCGCAGGCGTGTGTAGAACGGGATGAAGGCGATCGACAGCGCCCCGCCCGCCAGGAAGTAGTTGAGCAGGTCAGGCAGCATGAACGCGGCGCGGTAGGCGTCCACCTCGGCGCCCGCGCCCAGCACCCGCGACAGCACTGCCTCGCGCAAGAAGCCCAGCACGCGCGACAGCGCGACGCTGGCTGCCAACAGCGCCGCTACGAACCCGAGCCCGCGCGATCCCCCCACGTCGGGAGTATGACTGGCTAACGGGGGTTCGGCTCCCGCCAGAGCCGCCCGTCGTAGGTCTCGACCACTACGTCATCCCCTTCGCGGCCGCGCAGATATGGGTATGCGAGCGGCACCTTTCCGTAGGGCGTGTCGAGCACGTACTGGGGGATCGCGAAGCCGCTGGTGGCGCCGCGCAGCGCGCGGAACAGCGCGACGCCCTCCTCGATCGGAACCCGGAAATGCGCCGTACCCTCGAGCAGCTGCGCCTGGTAGCAGTAGTAGGGCCGCACCCGCAGGCGGACCAGCCGCTCACACAGCTCCTTCATCGTCGCCGCGTCGTCGTTGATGCCGCGCAGCAGCACACTCTGGTTGCCGACCGGAATGCCGGCGCCCGCGAGCCGCTCGAGCGCTGCCGCGGCCTCGGGCGTGAGCTCCTTCGGGTGATTGAAGTGTGTGTTGAGCCACAGCGGGTGGAACGATTCGAGCATCCTGCACAGCGCGTCCGTCACGCGAAACGGCAGCGTCACCGGAAGCCGCGTCCCCAGCCGGACGATCTCCACGTGCGGGATGCCGCGCAGCTCCTCGAGCAGCCAGCCGAGGCGGTCGTCGGAGAAGACCAGCGGGTCGCCGCCGGTCAGCAACACGTCGCGGATCGCCGGTGTGGCGCGGATCCAGTCGAGCGCGACACCGAGCTCACGCTGCTTCATCGCCCATTCCGGCTCGCCCACCATGCGCTTGCGCAGACAGAAGCGGCAGTACAGCGCGCACTCGTTGTTCACGCAGAACGCGATCCGGTCCGGGTAGACGCGGATCACGTTCTTGACCGGCGAGTGCGCGACCTCTTCGAGCGGGTCGGCGAGGCCCGCTGGATCGTAGAGCTCAGCCGTGTGCGGAACCACCTGGCGGCGGATCGGACACGCCGGGTCGGCGGGGTCCATCAGCGCGGCGTAGTAGGGCGTGATCACGAAGTGGAAGCGGTCCGCGAGCTGCTCGATTCCGGCGCGCTCTTCCGGCGTCGGCTCGAGGAAGCGCTCGAGCTCGGCAACGCTGCGGATGCGGTGGCGCATCTGCCAGGTCCAGTCCTGCCAGCCGGGATTCGCGCGCAGCTCGACGCGCGTCGCCGCGGTCATCACGACAGCTTCATCCGGCGCAACCCGTCTGCCAGGATCTCCGCGACGAACTCGGCGGTCTCGCGGCCGGCGATCTCGGCGAGGATCGCGAACGAGCCGTCGGGCGCGAAGGTCGGCAGCGGGTTCAGCTCGAGGAAGTGTGGGTGTCCGCCGGCGTCGAGGCGAAAGTCCGCGCGCGCGAAATCGCGACACTCCAGCGCGTCGAACGCGAGCAGCGCCAGCCGCTCCAGCTCGCGCTCGAGCGGGGCATCGAGCACGCCGGGCGTGTGCGCGCACCAACCGCCCGGCGGAGCCGGGTGGCGCTCGACGGCGTGAAGGCCGATCCCGGTCGTCGGCTCGAGCGCGCGCTGGAGCACCGGAAGCGCCCGCGGTGGCGCGTGGCCCACCACCGTGACCGTGTACTCGGCACCGGGCAGGAAGCGCTCCACCAACGCGGGCTGGTCGTAGTCGCGCTCGATGCGCGCGACCGCGCGCGCCAGCGACGCGGCGTCCTCCACGCGCGAGCGCGGCCCGATCCCCTTTGCGGTTCCCTCCCATCTCGGTTTCACGAACAGCGGGAACTCCCAGCCAGCGCAAGCGCTTTCGAGCTCGCCCAACGACACGACCCGGGGGTCCGGCACCGGGACGCCCGCGGCGGCCACGATCCGGTGCGCCCATGCCTTGTCGAGCGAGGCGGACAGGCACAGACCGTCCGACCCGAGGCACGGGACGCCCGCCATCTCGAGCAGCGCCGGGGCCCATGCCTCGCGATTCCGGCTGCCGTAGCCCTCGGCGAT
This sequence comes from uncultured Spirochaetales bacterium, assembly GCA_964587305.1. Taxonomy (GTDB): domain Bacteria; phylum Myxococcota_A; class UBA9160; order UBA9160; family SMWR01; genus JAHEJV01. The sequence goes on from CAZPNB010000074.1 coordinate 6,061, forward strand.
CGAGAGCGCGGCGTCGAGCGGCGGAAGCTCCCCCTTGCCCAACGTCGCGAGCAGCGCGTGCGGATTGCCGAGCCGGACCGGGACATGACCGAGCCGGCGCAGCGACGCCTCGAGCAGCAGGACCGTCGCCTCGGGCTCGTACTCCGCGTCGAGATCCGGCGGCGCGTCGGGTCGCGGCGGATGCGTGCCCAGCAGATCGAAGACGAGTCCGATGCGCAGGTTCGCCACAGCCGCAGGATACCGCTCCGTCACTGGGCCCCGCGCCGGGAGCTAAGGTCCCGCCGTGTCGTCCGCCCCGCTCTCGAAGACCGGCGCGCCGCCCGATCGCGTAGCGCTGGCCTGGCTGCTCGTCGCCGCGTGGGCAGGACTCGTGTGGTGGCTCGGCACCGATCCATTCGCCGCACCCACGACATCGCGTTTCCTCGAGCCGCTGCTGCGCTGGCTGTGGCCGGGCGGATCGCCGGAGCAGCACTACGCGCTGCTGCTCGCGATCCGCAAGGCCGCGCATCCGACCGTATATGGCGTGCTCGCCGGGCTGGCATTCCGCGCGGCGCTGCTCTCTGGCGTCTCCGGGTCGCTGCGCGGTGCGGCGGTCGCGCTCGGTCTGGCGATCGGAATGGCGGGGCTGGACGAGCTGCGACAATCCCAGAGCGCCGCGCGCACCGGGTCGGCGATCGACGTCGCACTCGACGCCGCCGGCGCTTCAGCGTCGCTCGCCGCGCTCGCGCTGATGTGGCGTCGCGGGCGGCTGCGCGCTCGAGACGACCCGCGCGATGCCTGAGCCCCGTGGTAGGGTGGAACTCCGTTCGCGCCTTCGAGCGACTGCGGGGACTCGATGACACAGCGCTACGAAGAGCTGGTTCGCGGCCTCACCGGTCCGGGTGCGCCGTTCGAGGTCACCACCGAGATCGTGCGCGGACTCGCGATGAGGACGTTCAAGAATCGGGAGCGATCGCTGCGCGAGAAGGTCGCGACGGCAGCGGCGCGCGGCGACGTCGACTTCCTGGTGCAGGGAGAGCGGCGCGTCTCTTACGGCGAGTTCGGGCGCCGCGTCTGGGGCGCCGCCCGTGCGTTGACCCGCGACCACGGCCTCGCCAAGGGCGACCGCGTCGCGATCCTCTCCTATAACAGCCCCGACTGGATCATCGCGTTGTTCGGCGCGACTTCGGCGGGTGGCATCGCCGTCGGGCTCAACGGTTGGTGGGCCGCCGAGGAGATCGAGTACGGGCTCACCGACTCGGGTAGCCGGTTCCTGGTCGTCGACGAGCGCCTGTTCCCCCGCGTCGAGCCGTTGCTCGACCGCTTGGTCGGGCTCGAGAAGGTGTTCTACATCGGCGAGCACCCTCCGGCGGGAACCATTCCGATCGGTGAGATCCTGGCGCCGCACGACGCGGCACCGACGCTTCCGATCGACGAAGACGACCCCTTCGTCATCCTCTACACGTCGGGCACCACCGGGCGCTCGAAGGGCTGTATCACGACCCACCGCGGCACGATCGCGCAAGTGACCGGGATCCTGTTCGCGAACCTCGTCAACGCAGCGGTCTCGGGCAAGTCGCTGCTATCGACGGGAGGCGTCCAGCCGGCGGGGCTGCTCACGTCCCCGCTCTTCCACGTCGGCGGCCTCCACTCGATCGTGTGTACCCAGATGACGATCGGCGCGAAGCTCGTGTTCAACCGCGGCCGCTTCGACGCCGAGGAGGCCCTGGCGCTGATCGCGGCCGAGAAGATCTCGATCTGGAGCGCGATTCCGACGATGCTCCACCGCGTGGTGCACCACCCGAGGGTGAAGGAATACGACCTCTCGACGCTGAAGGGCATCTCGTTCGGCGGCGCGCCGACGCCGCCCGAGACGATCGAGCGCGCGCGCGAGGTGCTGCCGATCGAGCCGAGCTTTGCCAACGTCTACGGCCTGACCGAGACCCACGGCGTCGCCACCGTGAACGGCGGCCAGGACCTGCTCGCCCGCAAGACGTCGGTCGGACGGCCGCTGCCGATCCTCGACATTCGGATCGCCGACTCGAACGGGAAAGAATTGCCCGACGGTCAGCAGGGAGAGCTCTTGATCTACGGCCCCACGATCACGCCCGGCTACTGGAACCGCGCCGACGCCACTGCCGAGACCATCCGCGACGGCTGGCTCCACACCGGCGACCTGGGCTACCGCGATAGCGAGGGCTTCTACTTCGTGGTCGATCGCGCCAAGGACATGATCTTGCGCGGCGGCGAGAACGTGTACTGCACCGAGATCGAGAACTGCCTCGCCGACCATCCGGAGATCGACGAGGCCGCGGTGGTGGGAGTGCCCGACCTGGAGCTCGGCGAACGTGTGAAGGCGATCGTCCGCCGCGTGCCGGGCTCCGCGCTCAGCGACGCGGCGGTGCGCGCACACGTCGCGGCGCATCTTGCGAGTTTCAAGGTGCCCGAGTTCGTCGAGTTCACCGACGCCCCGCTGCCCCGCAACCCGGCCGGCAAGCTGCTCAAGAACGCACTGCGCGGGAAGGGCGCGGTGCCGTTCGACGCATCGCCGAACGGTTAGCCAACGCGATGGACGTCTCGAATCTGGCCGGCAAGACCGTCGTCGTCACCGGCGCGGGCAGCGGAATCGGCCGCGAGACGGCACTCGCCTTCGCGCGGCGCGGCGCCGACCTCGAGCTCTGCGACCTCGACGCCGCGAGCGTCGCGGACACCGCCTGTGCCATCCAATCGCTAGGCCGCGGTCGCGTGTACGCCGAGCGGGTGGACGTCGCCAGCGCGGAGCAGATGCGAGGCTGGGCCGCAGAGATCCACGATCGCGCGCCGGCCGTCGACATCCTGATGAACAACGCCGGCGTCGCGATCGGCGGTGGCTTCCTCGACACCTCGCTCGAGGACTGGGATTGGATCCTCGGAGTCAACACGAAGGGTGTGATCCACGGCTGTCACTACTTCGTGCCGCGCATGGTGGCGCGCGGCGCGGGCGGTCACGTGATCAACGTGGCGTCGGCCGCGGGTCTCGTCGCCACCGAGAGCCTGGCCGCCTACTGCACCACGAAGTTCTCGGTGGTGGGCCTCTCCGAGGCGCTGCGTGACGAGCTCCACCGCCACCGGATCGGCGTCACGTGCATCTGCCCGGGCCTCGTCAACACGCCGATCACGCGCGCGGCGAAGCTCGTCGGGCCGATCGCCAGCGAACAGAGCCGCGCTGCGATGATCCACGCCTATCAGCGCCGCAACTACGGGCCGGAGCGCGTGGCCGCCGGAGTCCTGCGCGCGGTGCAGCGTGATCGCGCGCTAGCGCCGATCACGCCCGAGGCATGGATTCTGTATTGGCTGAAGCGTTTCACTCCGGGCGCACTCGCGCGGCTCGGACGCGTCGCCGGAGCGCGCGGCCGCGTGCGCCTCGGCATCGGGCGGTGATCTCGTTCTTTTCGCAAAATTTTGATTGCGCGAATTCGGCGCGGGAGTACACTGGCATCTAGACGGTCGCGGCCCGCGGTGCAAGGAGACCGAGGTCTCGTTTTCGCCGCCGAAATGATCCGGCCGCAATGGGACGTGACCGCCATTCGGCGACGGCGGGATCGAGCACGAATTCGGGGAGCACGGCCCCGATCCGCGGCGAATAGCCGCCGGGGCGCGGTGCCGTACACCCATCGGAGTCATGGCGCGGGGAAGTTCTTCCCGGACCCGGGAGCTTCCAAACAACGCGCGGAGATAGAGGCGGGTGCGTTCGGTCGCGAGAACCGGCTGAATGCCGCGGGTGATGAGCCCACCGCCGATGGCCACCGGCAAGTGAACACACTCGTGTGTTCAACCGCCGAGCCGCTCCGCCGACCGAACTCGGGCCGCCCCGTCGGAGGCCCGGGAAGACCCCGCCGCCTCGGACTCCGCGCCGGATGTCACTCGTGCGCCGGGAGATCGGCGGACGAGAGCGAGATGCTGGCCGCGTTCGCCAACTCGCTCGAGGGCAGCAGCGCGCGAACGACGCCGAGGTGCGTCACGACGATCAGACGCGCGCCGGGCCATTGTTCCGCCAGGGTTCGGAACGTGTCCCGCACGCGCCGGCGGATATCCGAGCGGGATTCTGCGCCACCCGCGCGAACCTCCGGGTCGCCGGCTTCGAAGCGGTTCAGGTCGGAGGGGTCCCGTTTCTTGATCTCGCGCCGGGTTAGACCCGCCCAGCGGCCGACGTCGAGCTCGCGCAGCCGCGGCTCGGACTGCGGCGCGAGGCCGAGCGCGCGACCCAGGATCTCCGCGGTCTGCCAGGCGCGGCGCAGGTCGCTGCTGAGGAGCCGGTCAGCGACCTCGCCAGCCAGGTTCCGCGCCAGCGTTTCGGCCTGCGCGACGCCGTGTTCGGACAGCGGCGGATCCGCCTGCCCCTGCCAGCGATCCTCCGCGTTCCACACCGACTCGGCGTGACGGATCAGCAGGAACGAGGTCGGCTGCACGCGAACGCCACCCACCGTCGCGCGTTCGAGCACGGTGCGGAGCGCGCAAAGCGCCAGGCCGCGGTGGGAGATCTCGTTCTTGCGCGCCGCCGAAAGCTCGGCCATCGAGACGCACTCGCCGCGCGGCTGGAACACCGGGTCGTAGCCGAAGCCGGCGTGACCCCGAGGCGCCAACAGGATCGTCCCCGCGCACTCGCCGCGCGCGGTCGCGACGCCGCCGTCGGGCAGCACCAAGGCGGCGACACACACGAAGCGCGCCGCGCGGGTCGCTCCGTCCCTTTCGGCGATCTCGCGCAACAGGCATTCGACGCGTCCCGCGTCGTCGAGACCCGGCCCGCCGTAGCGCGCCGAGTGAGCACCCGGTCGGCCGGCCAGCGCATCCACCTCGAGACCCGAGTCCTCGGCCAGCGCCGGGAGACCCGTGGCCCGAGCGACCGCGCGCGCCTTCTCGATCGCGTTGGCGGTGTAATCGTCGCCCTCCTCGGGCATCGGCAGATCGGGAAAGTCGGCGAGCGGGCGCAGCGAGACCCGGGCGTCGCCGAGGATCGCGCGGATCTCGCGCAGCTTGCCGCGGCTGCCGGTCGCGACCACCACTTCCGGATCGCGGGAGCCCGGGCGGCTCAACCCACCGCCCCTGCGACCGCCTGGAACTGAAGCTGTGCCAGCAGGGAGGTGCCTCGCAGCGCCAGCGCGGTGAGCTGTGCGAGCTCGTCGGGCGAGAAGGTTCCCTGCTCCCCGGTACCCTGCACTTCCACGAATCGCCCCGCTCCGGTCGCCACGACGTTCATATCGACATCGGCCTGCGAGTCCTCGGCGTACGGGAGGTCGAGCAACAGCTCGCCGTTGACGATGCCGACGGACACGGCGGCGACCGAATCGCGAACCGGGTTCCGCGCGACGGCACCGCGCGCGGCGAGTCGCCCCGCCGCGATCGACAGCGCCACCGATGCGCCGGTGATCGACGCACAGCGCGTTCCGCCGTCGGCCTGGAGCACGTCGCAGTCGACCCAGAGCGTGCGCTCGCCGAGCGCCTCGAAATCGACCACCGCGCGCAAGCTGCGCCCGATCAGGCGCTGAATCTCCTGGGTCCGACCCGACGGCCGACCCCGCGACGCCTCTCGGGTGCCACGTGTATCGGTGGCGCCCGGAAGCATCGAGTATTCGGCGGTCACCCAGCCGCGGCCGCTCCCGTGCAGGAAGCGCGGCACGCCGCTCTCCTCACAGACCGTG
>CAZPNB010000075.1:0-5419 GCA_964587305.1 uncultured Spirochaetales bacterium
CCGCCTACTGCAACGCGGTGAAGGGACAGGATGGCTGGGGCTCGATGCCGGCCTCCTTCGGCAACCTGATCCGCGCCACCGCCGAGGTGAACGAGTCGATCTTCCCGGTGCGCCACGAGTGCTGCGACTACGAGATCGACACCGGCGGTCCCGGCCAGTGGCGCGGGTGCCCCGGCTCGCGCGTGGTGAAGCGAGTCCTCGCGCCGGCGACGGTCACCACCTACATGGTCGGCATGAAGTACCCGATGTCGGGTATCGCGGGCGGCTGCGATGGCTCACCCAACGAGTTGGTCACCAACTTCGAGAACGAGCTGGCCCTGAAGGTCCTGTGCATGGCCAACGCGGTGCCACACGCATCGGGCCAGGCGTTCCGTTACATCTACGGCGGCGGCGGCGGCTGGGGAGATCCGCTCGCGCGCGACTCCGAGGCCGTCCTCGACGACGTGTACGACGAGTTGGTGTCGCTCGAATCGGCCGAGCGTGACTACGGCGTCGTACTCACCGGCAGCCTCGAGGCAGACACGTTGGCCGTCGATCGCGATGCCACCGTGGCGCTGCGCGAACGCAAGCGGCCGCAGGCCGCGCGCAGCGAGGCGGAGCCGAGCGAAGTTCGAACCGATGGGCCGGGGGCCTAGCCGTGGGCTTCCGGATCGGCGTCGACGTCGGCGGCACCTTCACCGACTTCATTCTCGCGAGCGACCGCGGCATCGAGCTGTTGAAGGTGCCCACGACGCTCGAAGACCAGAGCCGCGGCGTGATGAGCGGAATCGAGATACTCGCCGGCCGTCATGGCCTCGACACCCGCGACTTCCTCTCGCAGACCGACCTCGTCGTGCACGGTACCACCACCGCCGACAACACGATGATCGAGATGAACGGCGCGAAGACGGGCCTCCTCACCACCCAGGGCCATCGCGACGAGATCGAGATCCGCCGCGGCTACAAGGAGAGCATCTGGGATCCGGCGTTCCCGCCGCCGGTGCCGATCGCGCGGCGGCGCCACCGCTTCGGAATCCCCGAGCGCCTCGACTTCCGCGGCGAGGTGGTGACGCCGCTCGACGAGGAGGCCGTGCGCCAGGCGGTGCGCCGGCTGCGGCGCCAGGGCATCGAGTCGATCGCCGTCTGCTTCCTGTTCTCGTTCCTCAATCCCGCCCACGAGCTGCGCGTGCGAGAGCTCATCCGCGAGGAGTATCCCGAGGCGCGCGTCTCGCTCTCCCACCAGGTGATGCCGACCGCGCCGGAGTTCGAGCGCACCTCGACCACGCTAGTCGATGCCTATGTCGGGCCGAAGGTCGCCGGCTATCTCGAGCGCCTCGAGCGCTCGTTGCGCCTGGCCGGTTTCGGCCGCGATCTGCTGATCATGCAGAGCAACGGCGGCATCATGACCGCCGGCCAGCTCGCGAAGCGGGCGGTCGCCGCGCTCGGATCGGGTCCGACCGGCGGCGTGATCGGGGCGTGCGCCGTCGCTGCGCGCTCGGGCGTCTCGGACTTCATCGCGATCGACATGGGCGGCACGAGCTACGAGGCGTGTCTCGTGCGCGGCGGCGAGCCGGCGATCCGCAGCTTCTGGAACTGGCAACACCGCTACCTGGTCGGGCTGCCGATGGTCGAGATGCACTCGATCGGCGCCGGCGGCGGCTCGATCGCCGAAGTGCAGGCGGGCGCGCTGCGGGTCGGGCCCGAGAGTGCGAAGGCCGACCCCGGCCCGATCTGCTACGGCCGCGGCGGCACGCGCCCCACCGTTACCGACGCCAACGTCGTGCTCGGCTACATCAACCCGGAGGCACTGTGCGGCGGCGAGTTCAAGCTGACCAGCGCCGGAGTGCGCGAGGCGATCCTCGAGCAGGTCGGGAAGCCACTTGGCCTCGACGTAGTCGCGGCGGCGCACGGCATCTTCCGGATCGTGAACGCGAACATGGCGAATGCGATCCGCCGGGTGTCTTCGGAGTCGGGTCACGATCCGCGTGACTTCCACATGGTGGTGTACGGCGGAAACGGCCCGGTGCACGCGCCGCTCCAGGCGCAGGAGCTCGGCATCCGGAAGCTCCTGGTGCCGAAGACCTCGCCGGCGTTCTCGGCGCTGGGCCTGTTGATCGCCGACTACGTGATCGACCGGCAGCGCTCCTACATCTCGCCGGCGAGCCGCGCCCAGGCCTCGCGGGTGAACGAGATCACCGCTCAGCTCGAGGCCGAGGCGACTGCCGAGCTGCGCGCCGCGGGTCTCTCGCCCGCCGATCTCGAGTTCCGGCGCTGGCTGAACCTCTGCTACCCGGGCCAGACCTTCGACATGTCGGTGCCGGCGCGGACCAGCGACGGGCGGATGACCGCCGCTGATCTGTTCGCAACGGTCGCCGCGTTCCACGACCTGCACGAGGAGCTGCACGCCTACGCGGCACGCGACGAAGAGCCGGTGGTGCGCTCGGTGCGCGTGCAGACCGTCGGACGCACGGCCCCGCTCGTGCTCGGGGAAGCGCCCGTTGCCGACGCGCCGCTCGGGCGGGCACTGCGCGCGCGGCGTCCGGCGTGGTTCGGCGGTCGTTTCGAGGACACCCCCGTCTACGACGGCGACCGGATCGGCGTCGGGCACGTGATCCACGGCCCCGCGATCGTCGAAGAGCGCTTCACGACGATCGTCATTCACCCCGGCCACCGCGCCGTGCTCGACCGTTCCGGCAGCTACGAGATCACGCTCAGCTAGGCCGCCGAGTGTAAAGAGGAAGGATATGACTCAACCCAAGGTCCGCGCCGACGGACTGATCGAACTCGACACCACCGACGTCGACCGCTGGATCGGCAGGCCGCTCGGCGGCGCGCGCCTCGTCGAGCCGATCCACAAGAACGACCTGCGCCGGTGGGCGCAGGGCATGGCGAACCCGAACCCGCTCTACTTCGATGAGGTGTACGCCGCCGAGAGCCGCTTCGGGCGGATGGTCGCGCCCCAGTCGTTCGGGGTGTGCACGGACACGAGCCACGGCGCCGGACCGGCGATCCAGGGCGTGATTCCCGGCCAACACATGATCTTCGGCGGCGACGAGTGGTGGTTCTTCGGACCGCGCATCGAGCCCGGCGACGTGATCACCCACGACCGGATGCTCTACGACTACAAGGTCGCCGAGACGAAGTTCTCGGGCCCGACGATGTTCTCGCGCGGCGACACCACCTACATCAACCAGCGCGGAGAGGTGGTCTGCAAGCAGCGCTCGACTTCGGTGCGCTACCTCGCCGAGAACGCGCGCAAGCTCGACATGTTCAAAGGCAACGTGCCGCGCACGTGGACCGACCAGCAGCTGGAAGACCTCGAGAAGCAAAAGCTCGAGTACTACCAGAGCTTCCTCGACCTGGGCCACGAAAAGCGGCTGTTCGCCAAGGTTGGAGACAAGATACCGGCGCGGCCGATCGGACCGCATAGCATCGCGACGTTCACGACCGAGTGGCGGTCGTACCTGATGACCGTCTGGGGCGCGTCTCGCGAGTACGGCGAGAGCTCCACGCTCGAGGCAGGCTGGCTGCCCGAGATGACGCGCGACCGGGAGGGCGCGAAGATCGACCCGACCAACGCCGACGGGCTCTACAAGGGGCCGTCGCGCGGTCACGTGCAGACCCGCTACGCGCAGCTGATCGGCATGCCGCGCGAGTACGGCTACGGCGCGTCGATGGGCGCCTGGATCCTCGACTACCTCACCAACTGGTGCGGCGAATGGGGCACCGTGCAGCACAGCAACATGTCGTACCGCGCCCCGGCGCTGTCGGGTGACGTCACGTTCCTGAACGGAGATGTGGTGGCTCTCGACCACGGCGGCCCCGGCGGGCCGATCGCGACCGTGAAGGTCGTGATGACGAACCAGGACGACGTCGTGATGGCGATCGGCGCGGCCGAGATCGAGCTGCCAACCCCGTGACCGGATCCACTCCGCCGTATCCTCCCGTGAGCGGATCCGCTCCGCCGGATCCTCGGGTGAGCGGGCCCGCGCCGTCCGACTCGCGCTTGACGTTCGCGCGCTTCCTCGTCGACGCGGCGCAGCGCCACGCGGACCGCGTCGCGATCGTCTCGGCCGACGCGGTGCTCACCTACGCCGAGCTCGAAGCGAGGGTCAGCGAGCTGGCGCGCGCGCTGATCGGCGCCGGTGTCGTGAAGGGCGCGCGCGTCGCGGTGTGGATGGCGAACCGCCCCGAGTGGGTCGTCGCGGCCTACGCGGTCGGCAGCGTCGGTGGTGTGCTGGTCCCGTTGAACACCTTCGCGACCGCGAGCGAGCGCGACTACATCCTGCGCCACAGCGACGCGTCGCTCCTGCTGATGCAGCCCGGCCTCGGCGTGCATCGCTTCCTCGCCGACCTGCTCGCCGACCGGCCGGGCATCGAGGGGGGGCTGGCCGGCCGGCTGCGCGTGCAAGCACTGCCGCAGCTGCGCCGGGTCGCCTGCCTCGGCCTCGATGCGCCGCGCGGCGGCGTCGAGACCTGGGACGGCCTGCTCGCGCAGGGCCGCGACGTGCCTGACGCGCTGCTCGACGCCGTCCGGGACGAGGTCGAGCCCTGCGACGACGGCCTCGTCATCTACACCTCGGGCACCACGTCGCAGCCCAAGGGCGTCCTGCACACCCACCGCGCGGCCGTGCTGCAGGGACATCGCTTTGCGGACATGCTGCGCTTCACGCCGGACGACCGGGTCTACACCACCTACCCGTTCTTCTGGACGGCCGGCATCGCGATGTCGATCGGCGGCGCGTTCGCCGCCGGCGCACGCCTGCTGGTGCAGGAGACGTTCGAGGCGGGTGCGGCGCTCGAGATGATCGAGTGCTGTCGCGCCACCGCGGTGCACGCGTGGCCCCACCAGCAGAAGGCGCTCGCCGAGCATCCAAGCGCCGCGCGCCGCGATCTCTCGAGCGTGGTGAAGATCGACTCCCATTCGCCGATCGCGGCGCTCGCCGGCATCGAGAAGGACGTCTACGGCGCCGGCGCTTCCTATGGACTCTCGGAGACCTTCACGATCTGCAGTGCAATTCCCGCGGACTCCCCAGCCGAGCAGCGCCACGCGTGCAGCGGGCGGCCCTGGCCCGGGATGGCCCTGCGCATCGTCGACCCGCACACCGGAGCGCCCGTCGGCGCCGGCGCCCCGGGCGAGATCGCGGTGAAGGGCGTGACGCTGATGCGCGGCTACTACAAGGTCGCGCCCGAGCAGGTGTTCGACGCCGATGGCTACTTCCACACGCAGGATGGCGGCTCGCTCGACGCCGACGGCACGCTGCACTGGACCGGACGCCTCTCGAACCTGATCAAGACCGGCGGCGCGAACGTCTCGCCGGTGGAGATCCAGGAGCTGCTCGAGAACCATCCCGAGCTCAAGCTGGGAATTCCCGTCGGCGTCGAGCATCCCACGCTCGGCGAAGTCGTCGTGCTATGCGCGGTGGCCGTCGAGGGGGCT
>CAZPNB010000076.1:0-5591 GCA_964587305.1 uncultured Spirochaetales bacterium
GAACGGTCGGCGACTTCCTCGGGCGTGATGTGAGGGTTCAGAGCGTTGATCTGCCCCGCGAGTTCGAGGCGGATCGCGATCTTTCGTCGTCTCTTCTGTTGCTTGTGTTTAGCGCCAGCTTCGCCGATTCCGACGAGAGGGAAGCGCTCTTGGCTAGGGTCTTGCACTCGGCTCCGCTCGCGATGGTCTTCTTTGGCCTGGGTGCTCATGTTGCGTTCGATCAAGTGCTCCGGCTTCAGTCGAAGGAACGAAATGCCCGTCACACGATGACCAAGGCATCGAGCGCGACTGATTTATTGGAGGCGATTGAGGACTTCCTCCAGGCGACGTGGCCAGCCGAGGAACGGTTCGATGAGTGGAAGACGTATTCGGTCTTGATTGTTGGCGATGGGAAGCTTCGCGAGGAGGTCCGAGTGGCTATCGGGGCGGTCCTAGATTGAGGCCTCGCCGCAGGGGATGCAGCGTAAGAGTCGGTCGTGGCCTCTGAAGAGAAAAGGGGACAGATCTATTTCCGTTGAGTTCTCATCTGCCCAGGATCTCGTCAAGCACGTTTCGCAACGTGCGCCGATCTTCCTCGGCGAGCTTACCGAGCTTGCGCAGCACGAGATCGCGCTCGATCGTGGCGACGACGGGCTTGAGCACCGAAGGCCGGAGGAGTCCGGCCTCCTTCCACTTCGCGACGGCGACCTCGCCGACGCCGGCGGCGGGCCGCGCCTGGCTCGTGACGGCGAGGATGATCAGATCCTGGCGCTCGCGGTGGTAGGCGTCGCTGCTGACGACAACGGCGGGGCGGCGCTTGGTGGTGGACTGATCGGTGAACGGGAACGGGACGAGGACCAGGTCCCCGAACTCATAGCCGGTCATAGTCGGTGTCGTCGGGATGGTCCCAGACCTTGGCGAAGGCCTGCTCGGAGAGCTGGCTCGCCGCGCGGGTGAGCTGCTGCTCCTCGTCGCGCAGGCGGAGGAAGTCGATGAAGTCCTCGACCTCGGCGGCGCGCTCGGGCGGGAGGCTGCGGATCTTGGCAAGGAGCGCCTGCTCGTCGGTGCGGCGCTTCGGCTGGCTCATCGCGACCCCCCGGCCGCCGAGCGACCCTTGAGAAACAGGTGACAGATTCATATCCGCTTGGAAGAGAAGGAGACAGAGCTATTTCCGTTCACCGTCGCGGGAAAGAGTACAGAATAAATCTGTCGCCTTCTCTCAACTACCTCTCATCTGGCTGATCGGCGCTTCCCTCGCGCACGCACGGGTCGCGTCGGTCGCTCGACGCGCGCTTTCGTGAGGCTCTTCCAGAGCGGCAGGTTGGCGGCCAGGCGATGAATCGTCTCGGCCTGCTCGGTGGGCGACTTGCCGGCGAGGGCCTTCGCCAGCGCGCTGCGCTCGGCGCTTCACGGCGACACAGTCGAGGGTCTCAGGCTTCGTCATCGATCACCTCCCGGGGCGAGCCGATCTCGATCAGGGATAGCCGCGCAGCACGTTCACGGCGTGGAAGCCGCGGATGCGGCGCGGCTGGACCAGATGCTTGAAGTTCCAGCTCACGACGGCGTCGGCCCGGGCAAACCCTGCCAGGGTGACATGGAGAACATCCACGCGCGAGGCCGCGGGAACAACCCGCGGCGCCAAGTACGCCTCAGCACGATTCGATCGCGCGTCGCTCGTCGGAGGCGATCAGAGTCCAGAAACACTAGACTCCGCCGCGACCCTCCCAGCCCCGTCGCTCCGACGGTTTTCCCCAACCGGTCGACCTCCCGACCCCCACGACGGCGTCGCACTCCGTGCGGCGCCGCACCGAGCCGAATTCCCGGTGACGACCGCACCGCAAGCGCCCGCAAGCTTCGCGCAGCGAGCCGAAGGCGAGCGAAGACCAGGAGGAGGGCGCGCGCAGCGAGCCGAAGGCGAGCGAAGTCATCGAGCTGGCGATCGCATCCTGATCCTCGACTACGGCTCCCAGTTCACGCAGCTGATCGCGCGCCGGATTCGCGAGCAGCACGTCTACTGCGAGATCCACCCGCCGACGCTCGACCGCGCGGCGATCGAGGCGTGGGATCCGGCGGGGATCGTGCTGTCGGGCGGGCCGTCGAGCGTGCTCGACCCGGGCGCGCCGGACCTCGACCCGGCAATCGTCGCGCTCGGCCGCCCGGTCCTCGGCATCTGCTACGGCTTCCAGCTGCTCGCACACCGGCTCGGCGGGCTGGTCGAGAAGGCCGACGACCGCGAGTACGGCCGCGCGCTGTTCAAGCTCGATCGCGACGACCCTCTGTTCGCCGACCTGCCGGGCGGCGCCGAGCGCGTGGTGTGGATGAGCCACGGCGATCGCGTGCTGCGGCTGCCCGACGAGTTCGTCGTGCTCGGCTCCAGCGAGAGCTCGCCGTATGCCGCGGTGCGCCACGCCGAGCGGCCGATCTGGGGTGTGCTGTTCCACCCCGAGGTCGCGCACACGCAGGGCGGTGCGCAGATGCTCGCGAACTTCGCACGAGGGATCTGCGGCTGTGCGGGCGGCTGGACGATGGAGGCGTTCATCGAAGAGGCCATCGCGCGCGTTCGCGCGCAGGTCGGTTCGCGCCGGGTGGTGTGCGGTCTGTCGGGCGGGGTCGACTCGTCGGTTGCCGCCGTGCTCGTGCACCGCGCGGTCGGCGATCGGCTGACCTGCATCTTCGTCGACAATGGCCTCTTGCGCCGCCGCGAGCGCGAAGAGGTGGAGCAGCTCTTCCGCAGCCACCTCGCGATTCCGCTCGTCACCGCGCGCGCCGAAGACCGCTTCCTCGACCGCCTCGCCGGCGTCGTCGATCCCGAGCGCAAGCGCCGGATCATCGGCCACACGTTCATCGAGGTGTTCGAAGAGGAGGCGCGCCGGCTGCGCGACGACGGGCGCGGCAACGTGGAGTTCCTGGTGCAGGGCACGCTCTATCCCGACGTGATCGAGAGCGTGTCGGTGCGCGGCCCGTCGGCGACGATCAAGACCCACCACAACGTCGGCGGGCTGCCCGAGCGCATGCAGCTCGCGCTGGTCGAGCCGCTGCGCGAGCTGTTCAAGGACGAGGTGCGCGAGGTCGGCCGCAAGCTCGGCCTGCCCGAGGTGCTGATCGGGCGGCATCCGTTCCCGGGCCCCGGCCTGGCGATCCGCGTGATCACCGACGTCACCCGCGAGCGGCTCGCGATCCTGCGCCGCGCCGATGCGATCGTCGTCGAGGAGATCCGCCGCGCCGGCCTCTACGACAAGCTGTGGCAGGCGTTCGCCGTTTACCTGCCGGTGCAGAGCGTCGGCGTGATGGGTGACGAGCGCACCTACGAGAACGCGATCGCCGTGCGCTGCGTGACCTCGATCGACGCGATGACCGCGGATTGGGCGCCGCTGCCCGCCGAGGTGCTCCAGGCGATCGGCACGCGCATCATCAACGAGGTCAAGGGCGTGAACCGCGTGGTCTACGACATCTCGTCGAAGCCACCGGCGACGATCGAGTGGGAATGACGAGGAGCCACGTCGGTTGAAGGAGGGGGCGAGCGCCCAGCGGCCCGCGGGCGAGGCGAAGCCGTCCGGCGCGCAGCGAGCCGAAGGCGAGCGAAGATCGGATGGGATAGCCGAGCGAAGTCAAGAGGTGGCGTGGTGACCCGGCCGTTCGTTCACTTGCATCTGCACAGCCAGTACTCGCTGCTCGACGGGGCGATCAAGATCGACCCGCTGTTCGAGCGCGCGAAGACGCTGAACATGCCGGCGGTCGCTCTCACCGATCACGGCAACCTGTTCGGCGCGATCGAGTTCTACGAGGCGGCGCGCCGTGCCGGGATCAAGCCGATCATCGGCTGCGAGGTCTACATCGCGTCGGGCTCGCGCTTCGAGAAGGAGAAGCGCGAGCGCGACGAGAGCGGCTTCGACGCGATCAATCACCTGCTCCTGCTCGCGCAGAACGAGGCCGGCTACCGCAACCTGATCCACCTCGTGTCGAAGGGATACCTCGAGGGGTTCTACTACAAGCCGCGGATCGACCTCGACCTGCTGCGCAGCCACAGCGACGGTTTGATCGCCACGTCGGGCTGCCTGTCGTCGATGGTGTCGCGCGCGATCACCGGCGGCCAACGCGACACCGCGTGGCGGCTGGTCGACGACTTCGCGCGCATCTTCCCCGACCGCTACTACCTCGAGATGCAGCGCCACGGCATCGGCCTCCAGGACACCGTCAACGCCGAGCTGGCGAAGATGGCGATCGACCTGCGGCTCCCGCTGGTCGCCACCAACGACGCACACTACCTCGAGGCGGGCGACCACGAGCACCACGACGCGCTGCTGTGCATCGGCACCGCGACCAATCTCGACAACCCCGATCGCTTCCGCTTCGACGGCCACGGCTTCTACGTGAAGGACGGCGACGAGATGGCGGAGGTGTTCCGCGACCATCCGTCCGCGGTCGCGAACGCGCTCGAGATCGCCGAGCGCTGCGATCTCGAGCTCGGGATCGACACCGGGCGCTACCAGATGCCGGAGTTCCAGGTGCCCGCCGGCCAGACGCGCGAAGGGGTGCTCGAGGCGCAGGCCTGGGCCGGATTGCGCGCGCGGCTCGGGCTCGAGCCCGACGAGCCGATCCCACCGAAGCACGCCGAGTACGGCAAGCGGATGGAGCACGAGCTCGGCGTGATCACGTCGATGGGCTTCGCCGGCTACTTCCTGATCGTGGCCGACTTCATCGGCTACGCGCGCGCGAACGACATCCCGGTGGGCCCGGGCCGCGGCTCCGCGGCGGGCAGCCTCGCCGCCTGGTCGCTCGGGATTACCGGCGTCGATCCAATCGAATACGACATCATCTTCGAGCGTTTCCTGAACCCTGAGCGGATCAGCATGCCCGACATCGACGTCGACTTCTGCATGAACGGGCGCGACCAGGTGATCCGCTACGTCGCCGACAAGTACGACGGCGACGGCGACGAGGGCCGGCGCGTCGCGCAGATCATCACGTTCGGGAAGTTGCAGGCGCGCGCGGCAGTGCGCGACGTCGGGCGCGTGCTCGGCATGTCGTTCGGCGACGTCGACCGGATCGCGAAGCAGATCCCGGAGACGCTGGGGATCAGCCTCGAGGAGGCGATCGAACAGTCGGCCGAGCTGCGCGCGCGGATCGAGGCCGACGGCCAGGTGCGCAAGCTCTTCGAGACCGCGCGCAAGCTCGAAGGCCTGACCCGCCACGCCAGCACGCACGCGGCCGGCGTCGTGATCGGGACCGACCCGCTGATCGAGACCGTGCCGCTGTACCGCGACCCGCGCTCCGGCGACGTCGTCACGCAGTTCGACATGCGCTGCGTCGAGAAGATCGGCTTGATCAAGTTCGACTTCCTCGGCCTGCGCACGCTGACGACGATCGCAGCGGCGGCCGCGCGCGTGCGGGCGGGCGGGCAGCCCGCCTTCGACATCGAGCGCATCCCGTACGACGACGCGAAGACCTACCAGATGCTCGGCACCGGTGACACCGAAGGCGTGTTCCAGGTCGAGTCGAGCGGCATGACCGACCTGGTGATCAAGCTGAAGCCGCGCACCTTCAAGGAAGTGATTCCGCTGATCGCGCTGTACCGCCCCGGGCCGCTCGGCTCCGGCATGGTCAGCGACTAC
>CAZPNB010000077.1:0-5375 GCA_964587305.1 uncultured Spirochaetales bacterium
CGAGCTGATCGAGGTCCTCGGGCTTCGAGTCGATCTGCACGCGCACGCGGGCGGCGGCCTCGTCGACCAGATCGATCGCCTTGTCTGGCAGGAAGCGATCCGTGATGTACCGGTTCGAGAGCATCGCGGCCGAAACCAGCGCGGCGTCATGGATGCGCACGCCGTGGTGCACCTCGTAGCGTTCCTTCAGGCCGCGCAGGATCGAGATCGTGTCCTCCACGCTGGGCTCGCCGACGAACACCGGCTGGAAGCGGCGCTCGAGGGCCGCGTCCTTCTCGACGTGCTTGCGGTACTCGTCGAGCGTCGTGGCGCCGATGCAGCGCAGCTCGCCGCGCGCGAGCGCGGGCTTCAACATGTTCGCGGCGTCGGCCGCGCCCTCGGCGGCTCCGGCGCCGACGATCGTGTGCAGCTCGTCGATGAACAGGATCACGTGCCCCTGGGCCTCGGACACCTCGCGCAGCACCGCCTTGAGGCGGTCCTCGAACTCGCCGCGGTACTTGCTGCCGGCGATCAGCGCGCCGATGTCGAGCGCGACGAGACGCCGGTCCTTCAGGCTCTCCGGGACGTCGCCGGCGACGATGCGCTGGGCGAGGCCCTCGGCGATCGCGGTCTTGCCGACGCCCGGCTCGCCGATCAACACCGGATTGTTCTTGGTGCGCCGCGACAGCACCTGGATCACGCGGCGGATCTCCTCGTCGCGCCCGATCACCGGGTCGATCTTGCCCTTGCGCGCCACGTCGGTGAGGTCGCGCCCGAACTTCGCGAGCGCCTGGTACTTCGACTCGGGATCGGGGTCGGTCACCCGCGCGTTGCCGCGCACCGACGCGAGCGCCTTGAGGATCGCCTCGCGGCCGGCGCCGGCGGCGCGCAGTGCGCGCCCGGCCGGGTCGCTCTCGTCGTTCGCGATCGCGAGCAGCACGTGCTCGGTGGAGACGTACTCGTCCTTGAGCTGCTCGGCCTCCTTGAACGCGGCCTCCAGCACCCGCGAGGTGCTGCGCGCGAGCTGGGACTGGGTGCCGCCAGAGACTTTCGGAATCGCGCCGAGGGTCCGCTCGAGTTCGCCCTGGAGCCCGTCGATCGACACCCCGAGCTTCTGGAGCACCGGAACTGTGCTGCCCTCGGGCTGCCCCAGCAGGGCCCGGAGCAGGTGGGCGGGCTGGATCTCGCTGTGGCCCCGAGCCCCAGCCTGGGACTGCGCCTCGGCCAGGGCTTCCTGACTCTTGATCGTGAGCTTGTCGTAGCGCATGGGCGGCATGCTTAGGCACGAATCGGCGGGCCACAACCTCTATGAGGAACCAGCTCAGATCATCACCTTGACCTCCCCCGAGCGGTAGACCACCAGCGGCGGAGCGTCCGCCCGCAGCCCCAGCTCGAAGCGCAGCCCGTGCGGCGCGGCGCCGGTGCAGCGCACCACGCCGCCGTGGACGTCGCGCAGGTGGTGCCGCGCGCACAGCGTTGTGAGGTTGGAAGGGTCGTCTCCGCCGCCCGACGAGCGGAACACCACGTGATGCTGCTGGAGATTGCGGTACGACGTGCTAGGACTGCGGCTCGCTGAGCTCGACCGGAGCCGGCTGGTCATCCACCCACTGCCAGAGCAGCTGGTAACCCACGCCCAGAATCACCGGCCCGATGAACAGGCCGATGACTCCGCTGGTGACCATCCCGCCGAGCGCGCCGATCAGGATCACCGGCATCGGCACATCCACGCCGCGGCCCAGCAGCAACGGTTTGAGCACGTTGTCGGCGAGGCCAGCGACGAAAATGTAGATGGAGAAGGCAATGCTTGCCGCGGTAGCGCCCTCGGTGGCGAACACGAAACCGATGACCGGGATAGTGATCAGAGTCGCCGGTAGCTGCATGATGCCAACCAGCAGCACCGCAACGGCGAGCAGTCCGGCACCCGGAATCCCCTTGACCACCAACCCGACGCCGATCAGCAGCATCTGGATGAAGGCGATGCCGACCACCCCCTGAGCGACGGCGCGAATCGTGGCGGTGCACAGCTCGACGATCTCCGGCCCTTTCTCCGCGCCGAGAATGCGCGAGAAGATGCGCACCGCACTGCGACTGCCGCGATCACCGAACGCCATCAGGATTCCGGCGATGATCAGCGCGAAGACGAACAACAGCAGGCTCATGCCGATTCCGGCGATCTCGCCCAGCAGCGCGAGGGTCACATCCTTGAGGCGTGGGAGGACCTCCTTCACCAGACTGGTCAGGTCGGTGGAGGCCCGCAGCCACAGGTCGTGCAGGGGTTGGCCGACCAGCGGCCAGCTGGCCACCGAATCGGCGGGCGGCGGAATGTGGAATTCGCCGCTCTCGACCACGGTCAGGGCTTGCTCGCCGGACTCGGCCACCGAGACACCGAGCAGATAGATCGGCACCAGCAGGATGGCGACGGAGATCAGCACGATCACGCTGGCGGTGCGGATATCGCCATTGCCCAGCTTGCTCTTGAGTCTCTTGTGCAGCGGATAGAGGGTGATCGCCAGGATCATCGACCAGAGCATCAGGTTGAGGAACGGGTAGAACACCCGGTAGCAGAACACCGCCAGAATCGTGATCAGTCCGGCCTTGATCAGGACGTCCAGAAGACCGTGGGAGACGAGATTTTCTTGGGTTGATGTCGGCGGCATGGTGGTTCCTCGGATGATCGAAGGTGTCAGCAGCGCTTTCGCGATGTCGGAGAGAACGCTGTTATTCGATGTTGTGGCCGTCACCGGGCTCGTGCTTCGTTACCGCATCGGGCCCGATCGTGCGGTCGAGCCAGTCGAGCATCTCGGCCGCGGCGTGGAGCACATTCTCGCGCGCCCAGTAATGGTGCCCTTCGTGGGGCAGCTCGACATAGCGCACCCGCGCGCCTTCGCCCACCAGCGCGTGGAAGAAACGCCGGGCTTGCAGCGGCGGTGTACCCGGGTTCTCGTCGGCGCCACCGTGCACCAGCAAGAGCGGCGCCTCGATGCGATCGGCGTGGAAGAACGGCGAGACGCGGGTGTAGAGATCGGTGGCCTCCCAGAACGAGCGCTTCTCGTGCTGGAAGCCGAACGGCGTCAGAGTGCGATTGTAGGCGCCGCTCATCGCGATCGCGGTGGCGAAGCGGCGCGAGTGGATCAGCAGGTTGGCGGACGAGAACGCGCCGTAGCTGCGCCCGGCGACCGCGATGCGCGAGGAATCGGCGACGCCGATCGAGACCAGATGGTCCACGGCCGCCTCGACGCTGGCGACGAGCTGTGGGATGTAGTCGTCGTTCATCCCCCCCTCTTCGTGGAGGATCGGCACCGTGGGATTCAGCAACACGGCATAGCCCTCGACTACCGCAGCGAGCGGCGAGGAGCCCTTCACCTTGTGGAAGCGGAACGACCGGACGTCGAGCTGCTCGGCGTGCTCGCGGTCCGAGAACTCGTAGGGATAGATCCACACCAGCGTCGGCAGGCGTTCGCCGTCGCGCCGATCCGCGGGCAGGTACAGCGTTCCGGATAGCCCGACGCCGTCGGCACGGGAGTAGGTGAGCAAGCGGCGGGTGACGTTCGCGAGCTGCGGGTACGGAGTCGTGTAGGGATGCAGCGCGGTGCGTGACGCGCCGCGCAGCAGGTAGAGATTCGGCGGCTCGCTGTCCGTCTCTCGATAGGTCACGATCGCCGGCACCCCCGGATCGAGCACGCCGAGCACCACCTCGAAGACGCCGGGCTCGGCGGAGAACAGGCGCATCGTGCGCCGGCTGCGCAGGTCGAAGGCATCGAGGAACGGCTGTGGACCTCCGGGGCCGAGGCCGTCGCCGGCCAGGAAGATGCGGCCGTCCACCTCGAGCACCGGACCTTCGGCGCCGTCCACGCGCAGCGCGCGACCGGGGTTGTCGTAGCGGTCCGCGGTGACGCGGTCCCAGACCACCTGCGGGACTCCGTCGAACACGACGTGGATCCGCACGCCCGCGCCGTCCTCGGTCGCGGTGACGAAGTAGGGCGTCCCCGCAGTAGTCCAGCCGAAACCGTTGATCGATCGCTCGCTGTGCGCAACCTCGACCGGGCCCGCCGGCGAGGGCACCGCGAGCGCCATCCAGCGATCGAGCGTGGCTCCCGCGGCACCGCTCGTCCGCTCGATCCATCCGAGGGTGGTCGGCGTTCCCGGCTTCCAGGCGAAGCGCCGCGGGCCGACGCGGTCACCCTCGTCGCGCTCGGTGCCGAAGCCCGAAGGAGCGGAGGCGTAGCGCCGCTCGGCACGCGAGACATCCCAGACCTCGACTACGCTCGGGAAGCGGCCGGCGGGCACCAGGCGGGGGAACGGGCGCTCGATCCGCGTCACCACCGCGAAGACGCCGTCCGGCGAAGGGTCCACGCTCTCGATCAGCCCGCGCATCCCAGGCACGCGCCGGGACCTGCCGTCGAGATCGACGCGCGCGATCTCGACGTCGAAGTAATAGTCGAAGAGCTCGTCCTCGTAGGCATTCTCGAGCAGGTTCGAATAGGTGCGCGTCGGCGCCGGCCCGCCACCGTGCTCGACCAGGGTGGGTGAGGGATGCTCGGGCGGGCGCTCGCCGAGATCCCCGGGGACGATTCGACACAGAAGAGAGTCGGGCGCCACCCAGCGGCACGGATCGCCCCAGGCCGGGTTCACGGGCGTTGTGAGGACGCGCTCCCGCCCGCTCTCGATGTCGAACAGCGCGAGGCGGGCCGGGCCGTCGGCCACCGCGAGCGCAGAGAGCGTGCGGCCGTCGGGCGAGAAGTGGACGTGATCGAGCAGCGCGCCGCCGCTCGGCCGCCAGTCGATCGGCGCGCTCCCGGGCGCCGCGTCGACGGCGACCAACTCCACGCGCGTGATCAGCGGCTCCACGCCCGAGGTGCGCGTGCCGGGGTCGAAGCGGAAGCCGGCGAGCCCGAGGCGCGTCCGCGCGAGGCGCTCGAGGCGGATCACCGGCTCGCGATGGAGCAGCGCGACGCGCCCGGAGCGCGCGTGCAGGATCGGCTCGGGAGGCGGCGATGCGGTGAGCAGGCCCACCACCGCAGCGCTCGGCTCCCGGTAGTCTCCGCCGCCGGACGCAGCGGGGCTCGCGCGCTCGTCGCCGGCGGAGCTGGCACACCCGGCGGTCGATGCCGCGAGCAGTGCCGCGCCGAGCGCGCGCAAACCTCGGCCCCGCGCGGCCGCGACGGGTCGGATCATCGCCGTGGGCACCGACAGGGGTCACTTGCGACGCCACAGATGATTTTCAGGACTGGCATCCGCGCTACAAGCCGTGACCCATCCGTAGACATTTCGAACGCTCCAGGCTTCACGCGATGGAAGACCTCATGCCCGCCCGCCCGTTTCGCCCTCGCGCGCGGGCGGCGCGGAGTGCAGGTGCAGATCGCGCTGCGGGAACGGGATACTGATGCCGGCGTCGC
>CAZPNB010000078.1:0-3728 GCA_964587305.1 uncultured Spirochaetales bacterium
TTTCGCAGAAGACGTGCTTGTTGGCGTTGACCGCGGCCGTGAGGTGCTGCGGCCGGAAGCCCGGGGGCGTCGCCAGCAGCACCACATCGACGCCGCTGTTGATGACCTTCTCGTAGCCGTCCAACCCGAAGACGGGCTGGTCAATCTTCACCTGCGCGCCGAACCGCGTGCTGCCCTTCAGCCGGGTCGCCGCCTGCTGGACGATGGCCTCGTCGATGTCGGCAACGGCCGTCAGTTCGCTGTTGAGATCGGCGGTCAGCGCCTGCGCTGCCGCGCCGAGACCCCGGCCGCCGCAGCCCACGAGGCCCACTTTGAGGGCATTGGTGACCGTTCGGGCAGAGATGATGCCGGGAAAGCCGGTCGCGATCGCACCGGCGACAGTGCCCGTCTTCTTTAGGAAGTCGCGACGCTCAATCTTGTCCAGTTGCTTCCTGGGGGTAGTCGCCATAATGTCCTCTCAAATGGTTGTTCAGAAGCTCAAATCATACCCCGTCTACCGTCGCGGGCCGCGTTGTGGCCGTGGGTGGGGGCTGGCCGCAGTCGGGGCGTGGCTCGTGCTCCTCGGCAGTCTTGTGGCGGCCGGTTCGGGGCAGACCGGCAAGGGCCACGAGCAGGCCCAGGCCTGGCAGACGCTCTTTGACGGGAAGACCCTCACCAACTGGCAGGCGACGAAGTTCTTCGGCGAAGGCGCCGTGAAGGTCGAGAACGAGCAGATCATCCTGGAGGCCGGCCGCGACCTGACCGGCATCACTTGGATCGGTCCGGAACTCCCGACCACCAACTACGAACTCACGCTGCAAGCCATGCGGGTCGACGGGCGCGATTTCTTCGCCGGCGTGACGTTTCCCGTGGCCGAGTCGTTCTGTTCGCTGATTCTCGGCGGCTGGGGCGGCATGGTGGTCGGACTGTCCAGCATCAACGGCATGGATGCGTCGGAGAACGAGACCTCGCAGTCGGTCCAGTTCGAGTCGGGACGCTGGTACAACATCCGCGTTCGCGTCACCCCCGCGACGATCGAGGCCTGGCTCGATGAGCGCCAGATCATCACGCAGGGCCTCAAGGGCAACAAGATCGACACGCGCTTCGAGGTGGAACCGTCGCGGCCGCTCGGCGTGGCGTCCTGGCAGACGAAAGCTGCCCTGCGCGACGTGCGCCTGCGGCGCTTCTCTTTTCCGAGGGGCTTCGCCCCTCGGACTCCCCTACTGGCGCGCTCGCGGGGGCCCCTTCGCCCCGCTCCGCGCGCCAGGCTCACTCGCTGCCGCTCGTTCGCGCGCTGTTTGTGAGATGGCTTCTAACCTAAGCCCACATAGAACAAGTGCGAGCCCCCACATAGAGGACGACTATTTGGGTTTGACTGTCACGATCACGCGCCGGTACGACGTCAGGCTCGGGCTGCCGTTGTCTTCGACCGCCAGGATGATGTGCGCCGTACCGGCAGCGCGCGGCGTAACGGTCGCCCGGGCGGTGGCGGCGTTCTGAATCGCCACCCGCGGCGGCGGCTCGCGCGGTCCGCCTTCCGGACCCGACGGTATGCCGCCTTCGCCGGCCGTGCCTCCCCCACCGATCGGCACGAGACCGCCCGCAAACACGGGTTGACCGGGAATCCCGGTGCCAGCTTCGGCATAGAAGAACCAGCTGTACTTCAGCGCGTGATTGTCCGGATCGCGCGATCCCTTGCTCCTGATGTTCGCGTTCACCCAGGCGTCGGTGAAGGTGGTGAAATCCGCTCCGCCGATCGAATGATCAGGTCGGCGCCGGCGCTCCCCTTGTCCGGTCCGACGGCCGCCATGCCATACGACGGCTGGCCCGACACGACCACCGCCTTCAACGACTCGGCGGTCGGAAACCCCGGCTGGTGCCGGCCGAGCTTCGGCAGCACCTGACCGTAGGCGTCGACGAGCGTCTGAATGACATCGGGCCGGACCGTGTTCTTCATCCAGGTCGATGTGGTCGCGACGAGCCCTTCGACGTCGAACTGGTTCGAGTAGACGAGGAAGCGTACCAGCGAAATCTATCAATGCTCGGCCGCGCGCAATCAGATGGAGGGCCGCTCTGCCATTAGTTGAATCGCCGTGCTCGAGGGCCCCTACGTGAACACCATCGTTCGTCAGGGCGGCAGATGGCTCTCGCCAGCGTCGTCACGGTTCTGGATCCGCCCGGCGCGACGGAGGCCAGACGGCGGCCACAGCTCGGCATGACAACGCTGAGACATTCAATCACGAGTTCATTAGAATGGGGGGCGAATGCTGGGCCACCAACGTCATGATGCCTGAGCCCTGGCAGTTGATCTCGCGGCTGTATCACGACGCGCTGGCGCGCGAGGCGGACGGTCGCCCCGCGTTTCTCCGCGAGGCATGTGCCGGCGACAAGGCTCTGCGGCGCGACGTGGAATCCCGGCTCGCGCAGCCATCGTCAGCCGCGCGCGTCCGTGACGCGCCAGCCATCGCCCCGGAGCGGCTCAGAGGGTGAGCGACCCGACGGTCTCCATCATGACGGGGCGCCGGCTTGGCGCGTATCAACTCGACGCCCTGCTCGGCCGCGGCGGGATGGGCGAGGTCTATCGCGCGCGCGACACGAGGCTGGGACGCGACGTCGCGATCAAGATCCTGGCGCGCGACGAGGTCGCCGATCCCGATCGCACGCAACGGTTCCTCCAGGAAGCCCGTGCCGCCTCCGCACTGAACCATTTCAACATCGTCACGCTGCACGACATCGGCAGCGACGACGGCGTGGATTTTCTGGTCCTCGAGTACGTCAGCGGCAGACCGTTGCACGCGGTCATTCCTCCCAAGGGACTGCCGCTGGTCGAGGTGTTGGGGTACGCCGCCGAAATCGCCGGTGCTCTGGCGGCGGCACACGCCGCCGGCATCCTGCACCGCGACATCAAGCCCGCCAACCTGATGGTCACGCCCGACGGACACGTGAAAGTGCTCGATTTTGGCCTGGCGAAGCTGATGCGGCCGCGACCGGAGAGCCCCGACAGTCAGACGCGTCCGGTCGAGCCGGCCCTCACCCAAGCGGGCGTGGTGATGGGCACAGTGGCCTACATGCCACCGGAGCAGGCGCGTGGTGAAGCTGTCGATGCCCGGACCGATCTCTTCTCGTTGGGAGCCGTGCTCTACGAAATGGCGACGGGCACGCGCGCGTTTCCGAAGGCGCTGGACTGGACGATGCCGTCCGCCGCGGGCCTGCCTCCGGCGCTGCAGCGGATGGTCTTCAAGCTGCTCGAACCGGATGCCGACCTGCGCTACCAGACCGCGGCGGACGTGGTCGCGGATCTCAAGGGCCTCCAGCGAGCCACCCAGTCCACCGACACCTCGCGCCGGCGCTGGCTGACCCGGGCAGCGGCACTCGTGATCGTGGCGGCACTCGCCAGTGCCGCGATCTGGCTTCGACCGGATCGCCCGCCGCCCGGGCGTGACCAGTGGGTGCAGTTGACGAATTTTTCCGATTCCGTCAGCCAGCCCACGCTCTCTCCCGACGGGCGCATGCTCACCTTCGTTCGGGGCCCCGGCACCTTCCAGACAGAGGGCCAGGTCTACGTCAAGCTCTTGCCCGACGGCGAGCCCAAGCAACTGACCCAGGACAACCTCCGGAAAATGAGCCCGGTATTCTCACCGGACGGATCGCAGATCGCCTACACGACTATCGATGCTCAGTTCGCGTGGGACACGTGGCTGGTACCGGTTCTAGGAGGAGAGCCGAGGCGGTGGCTCCCAAATGCCTCG
>CAZPNB010000079.1:0-6271 GCA_964587305.1 uncultured Spirochaetales bacterium
GGCGTCGACCGGCGCGGCCGACGGCGAGGACATCATGCTCGGCGACAACGCCGACATCTTCCTCGTCGGGCCCACGGGCCGCCTCAAGGTGCAGGTGGCGGCGATGACGACCGGCACGGCGGTCGATCGCATCACCACGACCGACGACGCGATCTCGGGCGAAGGCAAGGGCGGCGCCGACACGATGTCCGGCAACGCCAAGGCCGACATCATGCTGGGCGGCGTGAACAACGGCGGCATCGACACGATGTACGGCGACCGTGTCGCGCCCACGATGGCGACGATCGCGAACGACGCCAACGACATCATGCTCGGCGACAACGGCGAGCTCGACTTCACGTTCAGCGCCGATACCGACCGCAATACGCTCGATCTCATCCGTTCCTACGAGGATGGCATGGGTGGCACCGATGTGATGTCCGGCAACAAGGGGCTCGACGTCGCCATCGGCGGCAGCGGGGGCGACCAGATTTACGGCGACGACGCCGCGGCGAGCGCGGCGGCCGCCGACCTCGGCGACCTCCTGCTCGGCGACAACGCAGACGTCTTCCTCGTGGCGCAAGGCGGCGCGACCGGCGCCGATCTCAAGGTCGTTCTCGGCGCCGCGGTGATGACCATTCGCACTACCGACGAGGAGCATCCCGAATACGGCGGCGCCGACATCATTTCCGGCAACGCCAAGGGCGACATCATCGCCGGCGGCGTGAAGGGCGATACGCTCTACGGCGACCGCGCCACGCCGACGCTCACGACGAGCGGCAACGACGGTGGCGACGTCATCCTCGGCGACAACGCCGCCTTCGAGTGGCTCTCCACCGGGCGCCTGTCCGAGATCCAGGGCATTGACATCGCGGCGAACAACCCGGCGCTCTATGCCAAGTACGGCACGGGAATCGCGGACACCAACCTCGGCACGCTCGACCTGATCACCACCGAGCAGCCGACGAGCGGCGGGCGTGACACCATCTACGGCGACGAGGGCAGCGACCTCGCCCTCGGCGGCACCGATCTCGACCTGATCCACGGCGACGACGGCGACGAAATGGCCGCCGTCAACGGATCGGCCAACGCCGACGTGTTGTTCGGCGACCACGGCCGGCTCTACCCGCAGTTCAGCACGCTCGCCAACTTCAACTCGCGCAACTTCTTCGCCATCGACACCGGCAACGCCAAGGGCGGCGAGGGCGACGTAATGTGGGGCGAGGAAGGCGACGACGTGATGCTCGGCCAGCAGGGCGACGACCGCATGTGGGGCGGCACGCATGCCGACGACATGATCGGCGGCCACAACGTCGAGGGCGGCATCGACGAGCTCACGCTGCCCGCGGTGCAGGCGGTCTCGAACCCGGGGCCGGCCAATACCAACGACCTCATGGACGGCGGCAGCGGCAACGACGCGATGAAGGGCGACAACGTCATCGTCTGGCGCCGCGGCGACGATCTTTCGCCGCGCTTCCAGACGCTCGTCGGCGCGCGGCTCTGCACCACCGGGCCCGACGGCGTCGACACCATCGTCACCAACATTACGGGAGGCCAGCACAGCGACCCGAACGACACGGTGGGACGCGACGTCACGGTGGTCGACCACGCCGACGTGGTGCCGGCCGGCCGCTTCGGCGACGACCTGATGGCGGGCGGGGCGGACGACGACTTCATGCTCGGCGATCTCGGTAACGACGTCATGCAGGGCGACGGCTCGATCAGCGCGGTCAAGGATCCGGGGCCGAACACCATCACGACCACGCACACCGATTCCGGCACGCCGGACTCGAGCGGCACGCTGTACTTCAACGTGCCCGAGGCGCAGACCGACGGCGACGACTACATCGAGGGCAGCGGCGGCGACGACCTGATCTACGGCGGCCTGGGTCAGGACGACATCATCGGCGGCAGCTCCTCGCTCTTCGGCCTCGACACCGAGGAAGAGCGCCCGGACGGCTCGGACATCATCTTCGGCGGCGCCGGCACGCCGGCGCGCATTGTCCGGAACGACTTCGTCGGCTCGAGCGACACCGACACCGGCACGGCTGTGGGCGTGGGCGCGGTGCCCACGGGCGACGACCCGCAGATCGCACTCGCCGACCGGCATTCGCGCGACGCCGACTTCATCATGGGCGACAACGCGAACGTCTACCGCATGGTCGGCGCAGGCGACGCGTACCTGCAGTTCAACTACGACCAGACCTCGGCGTTCGAGAACCGCGGCAACGAGCGCATCGTGGTGCGCGCCATGGAGCAGCTCGACTACACGCTGGGCGGCGCCGACTATGCCGGAGGGACTTACGCGAACGGCGTGGCCAATGCCGACAACGGCCTTGCCGACCTGATCCACGGCGAGTCCGGCGACGACTACATCTTCGGCATGACCGGCAGCGACGTGCTGTTCGGCGAGAGCGACGACGACGACATTGTTGGCGGCTACGGCAACGACTGGATCTCTGGCGGCACCGGGCAGGACGGCGTGCTGGGCGACGACGGATTGCTCTTCACAAGCCGCAACAGCATTCTTGGTGAACCGCTCTACGGCATCGCCGGCCTGTTAGCAACTGATCCGCATCCGAAGTATGCCGACGGCTACGTGTTGAACGAGGTGATCTACACGCCCGGTCAAATTCAATATGCCGTGATCAACTTCGAAGGGCAGTTGAAGAAGACGGTCGACATTGTTCCCTTCAGCTACGATGCAAGCTGGGATGGGCGTGATGACGAATTTCCGGATGCTGCCGGAGTCGGCAACGTGCCTTTTGCCGACGACATCATTTTCGGCGGTTTGAACAGCGATTTCCTGCACGGCGGCAGTGGAGACGATGCGATCTCCGGCGCCGAAGCGCTGGAGCATGCGTATGTGCCGACATTCGACACGGACGGCAACCCGGACGGCACACTTGATCTGGGCTACAACGCGTTCATCCTGCCCAATCCGATCAACCCGGGCGACAGCGTCGCCAACCCGAATCCGGGCAACGTACTGGCGTTCAATCCTGAAGACTTGGATGGTCAGCACCTGAATAACCGGTTCCGTGCGGGTGAGTTCTTCCTGTACGACGAGTACGATCCATTGCGAAAGATCCTCCTCACTGATAGCGGTGAACTGTACAAGGGAACAGGGACTCCCCGCGAGTTTCTCTTGAACTTTGACGAAACGGAAGGCATCTTCCGCGCGTCGGGAACGGTACCGAAAGCCACGGGTCAACAGACTGAGACCTATCCGGCTGTTAACGATGATGGCCGGGATTCCATCTTTGGCGACAACGGCAACGACTGGTTGGTGGGCGGCACTGGGCGCGACGACATGTATGGCGGCTGGGGGAATGACCTCCTGAATGCCGACGACAATCAGGATACCCACGGCGATCTCAACGATCAGCCTGATACGCATCCCTACTATGAGGACCGCGCGTACGGTGGTGCAGGCCGTGATGTGTTGGTCGCCAATACTGGGGGCGATCGGTTGATTGATTGGGTGGGCGAATACAACAGCTATCTGGTGCCGTTCGCGCCGTTCGGTCAAGCGACGGTGAGCCGAACCTTGCAACCGTTCTTGCCGGAGTTCTTGTACGCCCTGTCAGCCGGCGATGGCGCCGATCCAACACGGTTCAATGACGCGGTCGGTGGAACCCCGCCGACTCCGACGAGCAACGACCCGATCCCAAGCCGCAATGGCGAACCGTTCGGAGAACTTGGGCTGGTGCTCCAAAAGGATTTCGCCTGGCAAGATCAGACCGGTGCGCCGTCAGATCCGCAGGCGGGGAATATTCCAGGCGGCAAGCGCGACGTCTTACGCTCCGCCAATTTTAATGACGGCACGGCTCAAGGATTCTTTGTCGATAGTGGTTCATGGAGCGTGTCTAGCGGCCGGTATCAGGTGGCGCCGACGACCGCCGGCCGTGATGCGGTCAGCGTGTTCTATGTCGACAGCTACGTGCCGAAATATTTCGAAATCCTGGCGACGATCAACGCGGTCAAGCCGACCGGCGGGACGAACGCGAATGCCTATGTGCTCTTCGATTACCAGAGCCCGACCGACTTCAAATTCGCCGGCATCAATGTGTCGACCAATAAACTGGAAATTGGGCATCGCAACGAGAACGGATGGGTGGTCGATGTGCAGGGTGTGTATACAGGATCGGTGAAATCCGGGGCCGATTACAACATCTTCCTCGCGGTGAACGGCACGGCAGTCACCCTGATCGTGAACAATCAGGTCACGTTGACCCACACGTTTGTGCCGCGTGTGGATGCGTATGGGATCAGCCATGGGCTCAACGAGGGGATGGTCGGTGTCGGCGCGCAAAACGCCAAGGCGCAGATCGATAACGTGACGGTGCAACGGGTGGCGCCGGTCGCCACGTTGAATACGACGGTGGACTTCAGCACCGGCCCGACCAGCCTCTTCCAGGTCCCCTTGAGCGGAACGTGGACCGTGACGAACGGTCTGTACGTTGGAACCGCAGGTGCAGGTGTTTCGGCGATCACCTTGACATCGATCACGGTGAGTTCGTCATCGTTGATCGACATGGCGACGACGCTGAAGACGACCGGCGAAGGCGGAATCATTTTCGACGTCTACAGCGCCACAGACTACAAGTTCGCGGCGATTTCGTCCGGAAAGGTTACGCTGGGCCATTATACGGTCAATAAAGGGTTGATGGTCGATGCGACGTACAATGCCAGTGTGGTGACCGGCAGCACCTATACGTTGGGGCTGACGCTGAAGGGGACGACCGTGAGTGTCACGCTCAACGGATCACTCGTCGCCAGTCGAACATACAATGCCCTGGTGACCGATGGCGGGTTCGGGCTGCTGAGCCGGACAGGCACGACCTCGTTCGATTTGGTCACAGTGAAGAGCGATGATCCAACGTTCTCGGGGACGACTCCCACGGCCTTGCTGGCCGCCGCCGGTGCGCTGGCTGAAGACGGGTCCCTACCGGTGCTCACGGAGGCCCAACTCGCGCCGATTGTGGACGAGGCCAAGGCGCGCTGGATCGCCGGCGGGCTGACGGCGGAGCAAGCGGCGGCCCTGGCGGGCGTGAACTTTACGATTGCCGACCTTGATGGGGCGATGCTCGGGCTGACCGACGGCGCGACGATCCGGCTCGATCGCACGGCTGCGGGCCATGGGTGGTTCGTGGATCCGACGCCACAGAATAATGCCGAGTACCACT
This sequence comes from uncultured Spirochaetales bacterium, assembly GCA_964587305.1. GTDB lineage: Bacteria > Myxococcota_A > UBA9160 > UBA9160 > SMWR01 > JAHEJV01. The sequence goes on from CAZPNB010000079.1 coordinate 5,169, forward strand.
TCGTGCGTGGGTTGTCGCAGTGGGTCGCCGAGGCGCACAGCGCCGCTTCAGGCCGGATGGATCTGCTCACGACCGTGTTGCATGAATTCGGGCACGTGCTCGGCTTTGACGACCAGCAGGCTCAGCGGCACAGTGCCAATCTGATGACCGAAACGCTCTCGACGGGCGTGCGACGGTCGCCGATCACCGAGAGCATGATCGAGGAGCAGCCGGCGCCAGGTGCCGAGACGTTCTCTGTCAAGGAATTCCTGGGCCGTTCGCTGAAAACATTTATGGGAGCGTGGGGGAGCACCGGTACTGGCAGCGTGGCGACGACGAAGTCTTTGACACAACAATCAGTGCTCAGCCCGGTGATCGACTGGACAGAGGACGACTCACACGGCAAGCAGAAGAAGAGCCCGATGATCGGGATGTCGACTCAGAAGGCCGCCTGGCTTGGGAAATTCCTAATCCAGACGGGCCGCGAGGAAGCCAAACAGCACGATCACGGCATTGAGGTGGTGTTGGCGAAGAAGAAATAGGTCAAACCGGAGGAGAAGGGGGCAAGTCTTGCCATGCGATATGGCTCCGAGTAGATTTGTGCCCCATGGCCCGTCCGCAGAGGATTGAATCCCCCCATACGATGCACCATTATATATGGTGCATCGTGCTTCTGACTGCTACGTGTGAGTTTTCAACAGGTTAGCATCGCATTTCTCACTAGATCCCTTACAATACAACCATTTAACCTAAAAACGGCAGTCAATGTGTCAGATAATAGCAGTGTCTGAGGTCGGCAAGGCAGGAGGGCCCGCGGTTGCGACCATGAATTTGGTGAATGCGCGGGCAAGAATCGCTCGCAGGCGGTCGGCATCGGTCCACTGCTCCGCAGTGGCTTTCAGTGTACTCAGGAAGCCCGCCAAGCTGGTCAGCACAGCTTGTATGGCCGCTTGCTTGGCGTGCAGGCTGGTGATGGTCAGGCGCGTTTGTCCGGCGTGTTGCGTGTGCGTGGCGACGCCGTGCAACAAGAGTGGCCGACTGGAGATCGCCTCGAAGTGTTTGTGCGGCTGGGCGAGCCGCACGAACAGCGTCCACCAGTTGTACACCAGCGCCACCATCCGTGC
>CAZPNB010000080.1:0-3330 GCA_964587305.1 uncultured Spirochaetales bacterium
CAGTCGACTCGATTCCCGCCTCGAGCACCGAAACCCCGTCGTCGAAGTGATCGCGGGTGAACAGGAAGTTTCCGAGCATCGCATAGGCTTGCGAGAGATCTTCGGGCTGGGCCTTCTCGAGCGCCTTTCGGTAGGCGACCTCGGCGTCGGCGTCGCGGTTGCGGTCCTCAGAATAGAACGACGCGAGCGCGAGCAGGGTCTGCACCGTCGGGACCGTGTTCGCGGCGTTCTCGAACAGCTGGCCGGCGGTGGTGCGGTCGCCGTTGCGGCGGTGATAGTTGGCGAGGACGAGCAGTGCGGCCTCGTTCTTGGGCGCCACTTCGGCCGCCTTCTCGAACGCGTTCTGTGCGTCGGCGGGCTGTTTCAGCGCCTCGTGCGCCTGCCCCTTCACGAGCCAGGCCTTCTCGTTGTTCGGGTCCTCGGCGAGGATGCCGTCGGCGCGTTTCAGCGCCTCCTCGACCTCGCCTGTGTAGATCGAGATCTGAGCGAACTGCACCACCGCATCGTGGTTGCTCGGCTTGAGTCGCACGGTCTCGCGCAGCTCCCAGAACCCTTCCTTCCCCTGCCCGAGCTGGAGGTGGGAGCGGGCCAGACCGTAGTGGGCGTCGGCGTGATTCGGGTCGATCTGGAGCACGTTCTTGTACTCGATGATCGCCTCGGGGAACTTCTTCTCCTCGAGATACTGCTCGCCGCGTTGAAAGTGCTCGGCGAGGGCTTCGTCGTTCGAGCGACAACCGGCAAGCAGGGCGACCCCGGCCAGGACACCGATCCAGAACGAGCAGATACGCATCAGACGCTCCATTTGATTGGCTCCCGGAGCGGGACAGGGCCTACTCCAGAGGCGGAGGCTTCGAAACCGAGCGGCCCCGTAGGGTTCAATCAAGCGTCGCCGGAATCAAGGCCCGCGTCGAGTCCGTGCGAGGGCCCACCTTCGCTCGCCTGCCCGCCCGATCCAAGCTCGGCTTCGCCGCGCTGCGCGCCGGACGGCTCGCGCTGGCTGCGCGCAGACTCCGGCGCGGGCCGGTTGCGCCGCCAGCGATCGTGCGTGATGCCCATGGTGCGGATCATGTAGTTGATCTTCCGGCGGCTGATGCCCAGGAGCTGACAGGCCTCTTTCTGAACGTACCCGACGCGGTGCAGGGCCTCCTCGATCAGCGCGCGCTCCCAGTCGCGCAGGCTCCAGCCGGGCGGGGGAAGTACAGGACGCCATGTTACTGGATCTGCAAGTAAACCTGGCTCAGTCAGGCTCAGATCGACGGCCCGGATCCGGGGCCCGGGGGCCAGTAGCTGGGCGCGCTCGATCGCATTGCGCAGCTCCCGCACGTTGCCCGGCCAACGGTGCGCTCGCAGTCGGGCCACGGCGTCGGCGTCGAAGCCCCGCGGTGCGCCTGCTCCCACTCCGAGCTCGCGCTGGAAGCGGTGGGCGAGCTCGATCGCGTCGTCGGGCCGCTCGCGCAGCGGGGGCAGATGGATCCGGATCACGTCGAGGCGGAAATAGAGGTCCTCGCGAAACGCGCCCCGCCGCACCCGGGCCTCGAGATCCACGTTGGTGGCGGCCACGAGCCGGGCGTCGGTTCGCAGCGTCTGGGTTCCGCCCACGCGATGGAACTCCTGGTCTTGAAGCACCCGCAACAGCTTTGCCTGGATCGCCGGAGAGAGCTCACCGATTTCGTCGAGGAAGAGCGTACCCCCGCTGGCTTCCTCGAAGCGCCCGACGCGTCGGCGGTCGGCACCGGTAAACGCGCCGCGCTCGTGTCCGAAGAGCTCCGATTCCAACAGGGTCTCGGGCAGCGCCGCGCAGTTCACTTTCACCAGCGCGCCGGCAGCGCGGGATGACGCCTCGTGGATCAGCCCCGCGAAGAGCTCCTTGCCCGTCCCGGTCTCGCCCGTCACGAGCACGTTCGAGCGGGTGGGGGCCACGCGGCGAGCGAGCTCGACCGCGGAGCGCATCGCCGCGCTGGTCGCAACGATCGCGCCCGCCGCCCGGCGTCCCGCGCGCTCCGCGCGGAGATCGCTCACCTCGGCCAGAAGCCGCCGATGCTGGATCGCGCGGGCGACCCGGAGCTCGAGCTGGCCGAGATCGAGCGGCTTCTCGAGAAAGTCGAAAGCGCCCGCGCGCATCGCGCGCACCGCCGTGTCGACGGTGCCGTAGGCCGTCAGCAGTAGCACGCTGGTTCGCTCGTCGCGCGCGCGCGCCGCGGCGAGCACCGCGAGGCCATCGGCTCCCGGCAGACGCAGATCAGTCACCACGACGTCGTAGGGCTCGCCCGCCGGATCGGCGAGCCGGCGCACCGCCGCGTCGCCTGCGGCCTCTTCGTCGGCGTGGCCCCAGGCGCCGCGCAGTGCCACCGCCATCCCGCGGCGCAGCGTGGCGTGATCTTCCACGACGAGGATTCGCGCCGTGCCTTCGCTCACCCCGCCTCCGCCAGCAGCGGCAAGTGCAGGCGAAACACGCTGCCGTCGCACGACGTCTGTAGCGACAGCGATCCCTGATGGGCCAGCACGATCTTCTGTACGTTCGCGAGCCCGATCCCCGAGCCGCTCGACCGCGTGGTGAAGAACGGGTCGAAGATGCGGTCGCGGATCTCGTCGGGGATCCCGGGTCCGGTATCGCGAATCGCGATCCGCAGCTCGCGCGACGCGAAACCGCTGGCGACCTCGCCGCGATCGATGCGCACCGCCTGGGTGAGCTCTGGCGCCGGACCCACGTCGATCGCGATCCCGAGACACGACTCGCGCTCGGCTGCGCCCGCCATCGCCTCACACGCGTTCACGACCAGGTTGACCAGTGCCATGCCCAGCAGTGGGCGATCGGCCTCCAGCACGGGCAGTGGCGTTTGATACCGCCGATCCACACGCGCCGGGTGCGGCGCCCGCGCGAGCCCGAGCGCGAGCGCTTCCTCGGCCAGCTCGACGGGGTCGAGGCGCTCGCGCCGCAGGGCCACCGGGCGCAGGTAGTCGAGGCTCGCGGTCACCGTCTCCGCGATCCGCCGCAGCTGGCCGCGCAGGTCGATCACCAGACCGAGGGCTTCGGGGTCACCCGAGAGCCGCCGCTGGAGCAGTCCCGCGAGGACCTCCATGCCGGCCAGCGGATTGCGCAGCTCATGGGCCAGCCCGGCCGCCATCTCACCGAGCGCGGCGAGGCGTTTCTGCAAGCGCTCGCGCTCGTCGGAGCGTTCGATCGGGGTGAGATCGCGAAACACGAGCGCCGCCCCGCGGAGTGAGCCCGCGGCGTCCGGGAGCGAAGCCACCGAGAAGCCGAGCGTGAGACGCTGTCCATCCTCTCGTTGCAGACAAAGCTCGGCGCGCGAGAGGGGTGGCCGGCCCGCG
>CAZPNB010000081.1:0-5294 GCA_964587305.1 uncultured Spirochaetales bacterium
GATGTACGCGGAGGAGAAGATCCGCGAAGAGCGGATCGGCGGGAAGCTCTCGATCTTCAAGAACAACACCGACTTCGTCGGGAACAGCTACGGCTGTCACGAGAACTACCTCGTCGACCGCGACGTGGACTTCTACTACCTCGCCGAGCAGCTGATCCCGTTCCTGGTGACTCGCCAGATCTACTCGGGCGCGAGCAAGGTATTCCAGACCCAGGACGGCGTGCACTACTGCATCAGCCAGCGCGCCCAGCACATCTACCAGAAGATCTCGGGCACCACGACGAACGATCGCTCGATCATCAACACGCGCGACGAGCCCCACGCCGACCGTGAGAAATATCGGCGCCTCCACGTGATCGTGGGCGACTCCAACATGTCGGAGTACACGAACTTCCTCAAGGTTGGCGCGTGCGCGGTCGTCCTGCAGATGATCGAGGACAACTTCATCAATCAGGACTTCACGCTGCGCAACCCGGTGAAGGCGATCAAGGACATCTCCTACGACACCACCTGCAAACGCAAGCTCCGGCTCGACAACGGTCGCGAGTACTCTCCGATCGAGATCCAGATGGAGTACTGCGAGATGGCCCACAAGTACATCGAGCAGTACCCGGTCTCCGACGAATTGCGCGACGCGGTGGTGAAGTGGCAGTACGTGCTCGACTGTCTGAACGACGACCCGGACAAGCTCGAGCGCGAGATCGATTGGATCATCAAGCGCAAGATGATCCGTGCCTACATCGAGCGGAACGACACCACCTGGAACGACCCGCGCGTCTTCATGCTGGACCTCCAGTACCACGACCTGCGGCTCAACCGGGGGCTCTACTACCTGCTCGAGCGCGGTGGTATGGTGGAGCGGGTTCTCGACGACGACGAGATCATCAAGGCCAAGACCGAGCCGCCGCCGGATACGCGCGCCCGCATGCGCGGCGAGTTCATCAAGCTGGCTCGCCAGAACTCGATCCAGTACGACCTCGATTGGTCCAACATCCGCCTAGGGAATCTGCTCAATGTCCGCGTCATCTGTAACAATCCGTTCGAGACGGACATCGAGAAAGTCGCGGAGCTGGTCCGAACGATTCAGAAGACCAATTTGCGGAAGACGAGTCTCTCGAAACTGGTCATCCAGTCCTGAGGCCAGGAGGTTCGCGATGGCAGAGGCGAAGCCCGTAGACCCCACCCGAGCCGCGGAGTCGAGCCCGAAGCTCGTGCCGCTCCCGGACGATCGGAAGACATCTGCGAGCGCGAGTCGGCCCCAGCCGGGTCGCCAGGAACCCGAGCGAAGCGGCGTGTCGTGGAACGCGTTCGGGTTGGCGCTCGCATTGCTCTTGTTCGCGATTGCCGGGCTCATCGTTCAGACCCAGCGCGTGTCGAACCAGGCCGAGCAGATCGGACTTCTGAACGGCCAGGTGGAGGGCCTCCAGACCCAGCTCTCCGCGGCGAACACTCAGCTGGCCACCTACGACATGCAGCTGACCCTGGTGCGCGCGACGGTGGCCGACGTCTCTCAGCAGATGGCGAATCTAACCGAGCTCGTGAGCGCGAACCCGTTCGCTTCCGAGCCCTCGGAAACGCCGATCGGGCACTGACCGACGGCGCGCGGCACGTCGCGCGCCCGCCCAACGCCTTTGCCTGGCCCCGAGGCGCGTTGTGACGCCTGTCACGACGCGCCCCTCGGCGCGGCCTCTCGCTCAATTCTTGCCGGCTCCTGCCGATACGAATCCCACACACCCGCGGCCATCCGCCATCCGCCGCCGGGGAGGGATTCGATGCTGTTCGATGCCATCGCTGGCCTCTTCTCCCACGATCTCGCGATCGATCTCGGAACTGCCAACACGCTCGTCTACGTACAGGGCAAGGGGCTGGTGTGCTCGGAGCCGAGCGTCGTCGCCGTCACCGGCGATCCGAACGGACGTGGACTCACGGTCCGCGCTGTGGGCTTCGAGGCGAAAGAGATGTTGGGGCGCACGCCCGGTGACGTGCGCGCGATCCGCCCGATCAAGGACGGGGTGATCGCCGACTTCGAGATCACCGAAGCGATGCTTCGTTATTTCATCCAGAAGGCGCACAACCGCGGCAAGCTGATCCGCCCGCGCATCGTGATCTGCGTGCCTCCGTGCATCACGAGCGTCGAGAAGCGCGCGGTCCGCGAGTCGGCGCTGTCGGCGGGAGCGCGCGAGGTCTTCCTGATGGAGGAGCCGATGGCAGCCGCGATCGGCGCCGGCCTCGACGTGACTGCGGCGACGGGCAACATGGTGGTGGACATCGGAGGCGGTACGACTGACGTCGCCGTGATCTCGCTGTCCGGGATCGTGACCTCGAGCTCGATCCGCTGCGGCGGCGACAAGATGGACGAGGCGATCATCAATTACGTGAAGCGCAAGTACAACATGCTGATCGGCGAGCGCACGGCCGAGCAGGTGAAGATCACGATCGCGACCGCTTCGGCCGAGGCTCCCACCCAGACGATGGAGATCAAGGGGCGCGATCTGGTCGCGGGCATTCCGAAGGTGGTGGTAGCTTCGAGCGAGGAGATCGCCGAGGCGCTGGTCGAGCCGATCCACTCGATCGTCGAGACGGTCCTCCTCACGCTGGAGAAGACCCCGCCCGAGCTGGCCGCCGACATCGTCGACCGCGGCATCATGCTCGTCGGCGGCGGATCGCTGCTGCGCGACTTCGACCACGTGCTGCGCCAGGAGACCAAGCTGCCGATCCTGCGCAGTGACGATCCGTTCACGGCGGTAGTTCACGGCGCGGGGAAAGCGCTCGAGAACCCCCAGCTCTTGAAGGACGTCGCGCTCAGCTAGATGCGGCGTCAGACGACCAGATTCGACGGGCTGATCTGCATCAACGATTGCACGCTGATCCACACGCCGATCGCAATCGAGGTGCCGGCGAGCGCGACGCGACACGATCGCCCGAATGCGATCGCCTGCACGCTCGGCCAGCGCAGCGGCAACGACACCGCGGTCGAGAGCGCGAGCATGCCCGCCGTCGCGCCGATACCGACGAACATCGAATAGGCGATCACGCTACTCGGGGACGCGTTTCCGGCAGCCAGGAGACCGATCAGTGCTGAGCCGGCCAGCCCGTGCACCGAGCCGACGAGCAGCGCACGGCGCAATGGATGCTGCGCGTGCGGGTGGGATAATAAAGCGCCGTCGGGTTCCTGATGCGTGCGCCGGTGCACGTGCGCGTGCACCGTGCCGTCGTGGTGTTCGTGAGGTTGCACGTGCGCCCAGCCCCCTTCGCGTCGGCGCAGCAGGTCGACGCCGAGCCAGATCAGCAGCAGCCCCGCGGCCGCCTCGGTGAACGGCTGCGCCTGGTCCGAAACGCTGACGCCGGTGGCGACCCACAGCAAAGCAATCGCCAGGATCGTCAGCGCGTGGCCCACTCCCCACGCTCCAGCGACGCGGAGCAGCTCTCCGGGACCCGACGCTCGCGCTGACAGGCTCGCTAGCGCGGCCATGTGATCCGCCTCGAGCGCGTGGCGTAGGCCCATCGTGAAACCCAGCAATAGCCAGGAGATCAGCGGAGCCCCCTTCGGCCGCCTGTCCATCGAGCGCGACCCGGACGAGCGGCGAGACGGTCGCAGTATCCGGGCGGCTGCACGTCGATGCAAGGGAACGTCGTCCGCGGCTCCCCGAATGGCTACGCGCGAAGATCCGTGACCAGGTTCCGCACCGCGGAGACACCGGTGCGCAGGCGGTCCGCCACCGAGAGCCGCTGTCCGACGGACTCGCTGGTCTCCTGGGCGCGCTTGCCTGCGCGGCGATGATCGCCGCGTTCAACGCGAGCGGGTCGATCTCAGGTCGCCGCCGCCGCTCGACTTCGCCTCGCTGCGCGCTACTTGCGGCCGCTTGCGGTCAGTCCGGCGCGATCGCGGCCAGTGCGAGCTGCATCGCGGCCTGCATGTCGCCTTCGACCAGGATCTGTTGGTTCATGAAGGCCGACTGGGCATCGAGCGCGCCGCTGCGCAGGTCGCGGTAGGCCTGGGAGTCGACCGTGATCGTGGTCTTGGGCTCGGCCGGCACCGGCTCGGAGCCGAAGTGGGTGCGAAGCACGAAACCATCGTCGCCGGTCACCTCGAACGAGACCAGTCCGTTCACGTCGCACAGGTTCTCGATCCGCGCGCGCGTGAGCTTCATCTCTCCCGCGCGCCCCGAGAGGCCGCCCAAGAGCGCCAGCGCGGAGTCGCCGGCCTCGCGCGAGAGACGCTCGAACGCTCGGCGGTCCTGGATCAGCGTCAAGAACGGCGGGTGGGCCGCGCTGTCTCCAGCGCTCATCTGCCCGGCGCGGATATTCAGGAAGATCGTGCCGCCCTCGCCTGCCACGTCGACGCGGATCGTCGCATCGACTGCGCGCATCGCGTCGTAGACGCGGCGACCGGCGTCGCCCAGCGCCTGCTGGCGGTCGAGCGCGTGGTTGAACTGTGCCGGGATCTGCTCCCGATAGAAGCTGGCCGCGGTCGGCAGATCGCTCATCGCGAGGCTCTCCGGCGCTGGTAGCGCTCGACCGCGTCCACGTGCTCGTGGTAGGTCGACGAGAACTGGTGCGTGCCGTCGTTGCGGGACACGAAGTAGAGCAAGTCGCTTTCGGCGGGATCGATCACCGCGCGCAGCGAGGCGAGTCCGGGGTTCGCGATCGGCCCGGGTGGCAGACCGTAGTGCTGGTAGGTGTTGTAGGCGTTGGCCGTGTCGTCGAGGTCGCTGCGGCGCAGGTTGCCGTCGAAATCGGGCAGGCCGTAGATGACGGTGGGGTCGGATTCGAGCCGCATGTTGCGGCGCAGGCGGTTGGCGAACACCGACGCGATCAGCGGGCGCTCGGGGGCGGCGCCCGTCTCTTTCTCGACGATCGAGGCGAGGATCACCACCTCGTGCATCGAGAGACCCCGCTCGGCCGCCCGCGCCTCGACCTGGCTCCACGCGGCCTGGAACTGCCCGACCAGGATGCCGACCACCTCGCGACCGCTCTGTCCGCGCGGCAGGCGATAAGTCTCGGGAAACAGGTAGCCCTCGAGCGAGCGCGCCGGAACGCCTAACGAGCGGGCCAGGTCGGGGTCGGCGACCGCGGCGGCAAGCTCCGCGGCATCGGCGAGACCCAGGGCGGCCAGCCGCTCGCCGATCTCCGCGGCGGTGAGGCCTTCCGGGAGCACGATCTCCCAGGTGGCGACCCGGCCGGACGCGAGGCGATCGACGATCGCTCCGGGCGAGAGCGCAGGCGAGAGCCAATACTCGCCGGCGTGCAGCCCGGCGGCCTGTCCGCGCAGTCGCGCCCACCAGGTGGTGGCG
>CAZPNB010000082.1:0-3403 GCA_964587305.1 uncultured Spirochaetales bacterium
TGACCCGAGATCACGAAGTCGCTGCCCACGCGCCGCGCGCGCGTGCGCAGCGCGGCCACGTCGGAGCCGGACCCGGGCTCGGTCACGCCGATGGCGCCGATGCGCTCGCCGCGGATCGCCGGCGCGACGTATTCGATCAGAAGCTCCTGCGAGGCCTCGTCGACGAGCACTGCCAGCGCGAACTCGGACTGGGTCAGCAGGCCTACGGCCGTGCCGATCGTGTCGCTCTTCGCGAGCTCCTCGCACAGCGCGCAGGTCGCCAGGAAATCGAGACCGGCGCCGCCGAGCGCCGCCGGATAGCGCAAGCCCAGCAGTCCGGCGTCCCCGGCGCGTCGATACAGCTCGCGAGGAAAGAGCCCGGCGGCCTCCCATTCCGTCGCGAACGGCCGGATCTCCTGCTCGACGAACAAGGCCGCCGCGGTCCGGACCGCCTCGTGATCGTCGGAGAGATAGGGAGAGGTCGTTCGTGAGTACATACGGGGCACCCGGGAGGTCTATGAACGATGACCAGATTAATATTATGGTCATTGATCGTCAATCGCCTCCTGCGGGGCTATCGTTCGGCCCGTGGTCGAAGCGACCCCGCCGAGCCCGCGAACTCGCCTCCTGGAGGTTGCCGAGGCGCGCTTCCGGCGCTTCGGCTTCAAGCGCACGACGATCGACGACATCACGGCGGAGGCCGGTACCGGGAAGGGCAGCCTCTACCTCCACTTCGACTCGAAGCAGTCGATCTACCTCACCGTCGTCGAAGCGTCGCTCGCAGTCTTTCTCCAGAAAGCCGGTGCGGCGCTCCACGGCGCGGGAGACGTGCCGCGGCGCCTGCGTCGGCTGGTCGAAGTCACTGCGGAGCACTACGGGAGCGACGAGCTGCTCCACGCCTCGCTGTTCGGAGGCGACGAGTTTGTGGACGGCGAGGTCTCGCGACGCGCGGCTACCATGCAGCGCTCGCGCATTCGAGAGCTGCTCGTCGAGACGCTGCGCGCGGGCCAGCGAGAGGGCTCGGTGCGCGCTTCGATCGACGCGGAGGCGGCCGCTTCGGTCCTCTTCGAGATCGGCTGGGCCGTCGTCCGCGCCGAGCTAGAGGGAGAGAGCGATCTGCCGCTGGACGTCGCGCTGCGCAACCTGAACGAGATCGTCGGCCTCGGGCTGCTCGTCCGCGCAAGTCCATCGGGCGAGCAGAGCTCGTGACGAGCGATCGAAGCATACCTGCACACGACACCCGGCTCGAAGGAGATTCCATGGAGCGCAATGAGCAGATCGTCCGGGATTTCATCCAGGCGTGGTCTCGTCTCGACGCCGATGAGCTCGCCGGGTTCTTCACCGCGGATGGCGTCTACCACAACGTGCCGACGAAGCCCGTGAAGGGGAGGGAGAACGTCCGACGGCTGATCAAGGGTTTTCTCTCCACGTGGACGCATACGAACTGGGAGATCCGCACGCTGATCAGCTCGGGGAACGTGGTGATCGCCGAGCGGATCGATCGCACCCGCGCGGGCGACAAGGCCGTGGATCTGCCGTGTACCGGGGTATTCGAGCTGGAGGACGGGAAGATCAAGGAATGGCGCGACTACTTCGACTTCGCCACGTACCAGCGCGCGATGAGTTGACATTCAGGCTCCCGGCAGCCCGAGGATGAGCGCGGCCTCCCGGACTCCGCGGTCGGGACCTGAACGCCGAGCCCGCCGATACCGGCACACTCGGCGGCGTAGTCCAGCCGGTCGAGCTGCTCGATCACGTCCTCTGACATCGACATCGAGAACCGCGACGTCGGTGCGATCGCGGCCCAAGGCGACCGCGCACGCGGCCCCTATGCCGGATGCGCCGCCACGGGAGCCACGCGGCCGTCGCGGGTGTTCCGGCGATCATCCAAGCGCCGTGCCCCCGCGGCTCATCCCATCGAAGTTCAGCGGGTCGCCGCCCAGGCGGACCATGACGTCAGACACCAGACGGGGGAAGTCCAACACGCTGGCGGCGTTCGCATACGCATCCCTGTCCCTGCCTCAGACCGACGACGCCGTCTCCAGCCGCAGCGAGCCGTCGCCGGCGCGCGCGAGGCCGATGCGGTCGCTGGCGCGGAAGTCGAGGTCGCGCTCAGCGCGGCGGGTGTCGAGCGTGAAGCCGTAGCGCAGCGCGGGGCCGCCGAAGGGCAGAGCTTCGGCGCTGAGGCCGAGCAGGCGCGCGCCCGACGCTGCCCAGTCGAGCAGCGGGTGCGGCACCGGGATCGCGCGCCGGCCGGTCCAGCGGGCGAGCACCGACAGCGGCACCACCTCGCGCCCTGCCACGTTGTAGATTCCCGAGCGTCGCGCGTGCACCGCGGCCTGCACCGCGTGCGCAACGTCCTTGTCCGAGATCACCGCGCAGATCGGGTCGAAACCGAGCGCGCGCGCGCGCGGCGCGCGGGTCGGCAATGCCGGGTTCATGTACGCATAGCCGCCGTCTGCCACGACGGTCGGCGCGCGCAACAGCACGACGCGCACACGTTCGTTGTGCACCTCGCCATGCACGATCATGTCTGCGTCGATCCAGGAGCGGATCTCGGCCGGAACGCTGGGGTCGAGGTCGAGCTCACTGTCCTCGGTCAGGCGGTTCGCGTTGCCGGGCTGGAGCTTGTAGACGAATGCGCTGCCGAGCGCGACGAGGTGGTTGACGCTCCCGGCCTCGAGGCAATGCTGCACGACGAGGCGCGTCTCCGCGGTGCGCTCGGGCAGCCCTCCGACGAGCGGCGCCGACGCGTCGGCCGCCGCGCCGTGGCGGGGCAGATGCACGACGGTGTCGATCTCGGCGGCCCGGAAGCGGCTCGAGTGGAACAGGTCGCTCGCCGCGCGGTGCTTCGCCAGATCGACCCGCGCATACGTCACCGCCGGGCCGTCGTCCGCCAGGTAGCGGTCGAAGCTGCGCGGTGTCGGCCCGTCGCCGACTGCGAAGATCGCGTCGATCCGCGGGTCGTGGAAGAGGCGCTTCAGCACGCGGCGCCCGATCGGCTCGTCGGCGTGTGTGACGAGGACGCGCGTCACGTGCGATTCCGGTCGATCAGCTGCTGCACCGCGCGCCGCACCTGCCGCGCGAGGTACTTCACCAGCCGCGCGTCGTCGGCGCCCTCCGGCCCGAACCGCTCGTGGAAAGTCAGCGGCTCGCCGTAGACGATCCGGTAGCGCACCGGATAGGGCAGCAGGCCCAGCGGCCCGAGCCAAGGGAAGGTGGGCGTGATCGGCGCGACCGGCAGACCGAGCGCGCGCGCGATTGGCTTCAGGTCGTAGAGGATCGGCGTCTGGTCGTCGCTGCCGATCACCGCCATCGGCACGATCGGCGCACGCGCGCGCAGCGCCTGCTCGATGAAGCCGACCCGGAAGTGCTGCAGCCGGTAGCGCTGCGTCACCGTCTTGCGGATCCCCTCGATGCCCTC
>CAZPNB010000083.1:0-6408 GCA_964587305.1 uncultured Spirochaetales bacterium
CAGCGGATGACCGTCAACCGAGCAAGCTGGTAAGGTGGTCGCGTGAGCGAAACCGAGCGGCTGCCGATCTTCCCACTGTCGAACGTCGTGCTGTTCCCGCGCGTGAAGACGCCGCTGCATCTCTTCGAGCCGCGCTATCGCCAGCTCGCGCGCGAGGTGCTGGCGGGGGAGCGGCGGATCGGGATGGTGGTGGTGCGCCCCGAGCACGTTGACGACATGCCGGGCGACCCACCGATCTTCCCAGTGGGCTGTGCGGGCGTGATCACCGAGTCGCAGCGCCTGCCCGACGGACGCTACAACCTCGTACTGCTCGGTGAGCACCGGGTGCGCATCGTGGGGGAGACACCCCCCGACGGCACGTGCCTGTATCGCGTAGCGCAGGTCGTGCGCCTGGAAGAGTCCTACCCGGACGCGGAGCGCGGTCGCGTTGCGCGGCTGCGCGCCGCGATCGTCGCCGATGTCGGTGTGCTGGTGCGGCACACCCAACCCGGACGCTCGCACGCCTTCGAAGCGGATCTGTTCGGCGGCGTGGACGACGAGACCTTCGTGAACGCGGTGTCGAACGCGTTCGCATTCCCGGCCGAGGAGAAGCAGAGCCTGCTCGAGGCCGAGAGCGTTCCCGAGCGCTATGCGCGGCTCGCCAGTGCACTCTCGTTCCAGCGCCTGGAGCTCGAGAGCAGCGCTGGCGGCGGCGGCCGCCGGCTCCATTGAGCCCAATTGAGAATCGCCGAAACAAGTAGGAAACCTGCGAGAAAAGCAGCATCTACGAGATCGACCCGGCGGCTTCAGGGCCTCATCCGACCCGTGTAGAACTCGCGACCTTTTCTCCGAACCGGGGCGAAGTGTGCGGAATCCATTCGTCTTCGATTTCATCAACCGGGGTTTTTCGACGGACTGAGCTGGTGTTCTCCTGTTGCAGATCGGTGTCGGGTGGGTGGAGCCGGTGGCGGGTTCTGAGTTTGCGCGGCCGGGTGCGAAATGATCTACTCGCGCCCGCGCCGGGCTGAGTCGATGGGGATCCGGCGTAAAACGTCCACAATCCTCCATAGATCGAATGCAGACCTCACCCCCGAGTCTCTGGGATGGCGTTCTTCGCCGACTCGGAGCCGACATGCCGTCGTTTACACTCGAGCTCGACGCCTGGGTCGGGCCGCTCGTCGCCCGGATCGACGACCGCGCCACCGGCGAGCCGGGCGATCGCCTGACGCTCGGCTGTCCGACCGCGTTTCACCGCGACCGCGTGCGCGCGCGCTTCCTGGCCGAGATCGAGCGCTGCGCCGCGCAGGAAGCCGGCGGGCCCGTGGCCGTGGACCTGGTGGTGGTGCCGCCGCTCCCAGCCGGCCCGCCGCGCGCGCTGTCGGGCGTGTCCGAGCGTCGCGAACGGCACGCCGCGCCAGTCCCGGACGCCGTGCCGCCGCCCACGTCCGCGCGCACCGCACCGGCTCGCGATTCGCAACCCGAGCTTCCGTACCGCTTCGACAACTTCGTCGTCGGATCGTGCAACGCGCTGGCGCGCGAGGCCTCGCTCGCGGTGGCCCACCACACCCAGCGCGCGCTCAACCCGCTGATGCTCACCGCGGCGTCCGGCCTCGGGAAGACTCATCTCGCACGCGCGATCGTCAACGAGGCGCGCCAGCATGGCGAGACGCGCGCGATCTACCGGTCGGCAGAGGGTTTCACCAATGACTTCACCCGCTCGATCCAGTCGCGCCGAGTCGACGAGTTCAAGCGCCGCTTCCGGCACGGGTGCCGGCTCCTGGTGATCGAAGACGTCCAGTTTCTCGACGCGCGCAAGAAGGCGACTCAGCTCGAGCTCTTCCACACGGTCTGTCACCTGCTCGACGTGGGCGCGCGCGTCGTCCTCACTGCCGACCGCATGCCGCGCGACATCGAGGGCCTCGACCCGCGGCTGCGCTCGAAGCTCAGCTCGGGGCTGGTGGCCGAGCTGGAGGCGCCGGATGCGATCGTGCGCCGCGAGATCCTGCGCCAGAAGGCAGCCGACGGCGGCGTGCGACTGCCCGACGAGTGCCGCGAGCTGCTGGTGGAGTCGATTCGGGGCAGCGTGGGCGACCTGGAGGGCGTGCTGATCCAGCTGGTGGCGACCGCGTCGCTGCTCAAGCGCCCGATCGACATGGAACTCACGCTCGTCGCGCTGCGCAAGCTCTCGCCGCTGGCGATCCTGGCGCGCCGCCTCGAGATGCGCGACGTGGTGGAGACGGTGGCCGCCTACTTCAAGAAGCGACCCGACGAGCTCGCCACCCGCTCGCGGCGCCACGACGTGCTCGTGCCGCGCCAGCTCGCGATGTATCTGGGCCGCCGTTACACCGACGCCGCGCTGTCCGAGATCGGCGCTGCGGTCGGGCGCGACCATTCTGCCGTGACCAACGCGGTTCGCAAGGTGGAGCGCCGAATCCTGGAGCGCGTGCAGCTGCGCTACCAGGTGGAGGCGCTGTGCGCGCGGCTCGACGAGATGGTGGGGAGGCGGAGGGAGTAGGCGGGCCGGCGCGGGCCGGGTGCGATTGCCGCCGGGCCGCCGGCTCGCCTACCCTGCTCGAGTCTCCCGGTCCCGTTTCCCGGCCAGTGATTGCTCTTCGCCAACGAGCATCCGCGCTCATCAACCGCCCGAGAGCTGAACGCGCGGATCGACAAGGTGCGCGAGTTTGAGGAGATCTACTGGACCGGTCCGGTATCGGGTGGAACCGCGCATCAGCATGGGTAAAGTGTTGCCATCTGATGGACCTACCGCCGAAGATCTGCCCTGAGTGCGGCGCCGAGTATGTGCCCACCTACCTGGTGTGCGCCGACTGTGACGTCGCGCTCGAGGAGCCGAACCAGGATCCGCGGCCAGCGTTGCAGCGGCAAATGCCTCCCGCTACCGAGCTCGCGCTCGTTGCGGCCGGCGTTCCCCGGGAGGTGGAGCGCATAGCCCTGGTGCTCCAGGGAAGCGGCATCTCCAGCCGCGTCGACACCCATCCCGACGGCGGGCGCGTGGCGGTCTACGTGCATCCCGAAGACGCCGGGCTCGCCGCGCAGCTCGTCCGTGATTTCGTCTTTCCACGGGAGGGCGATGAGGTTGGATCGCTTTCGCCCGATGCCGAGGTCGAGGGGTGCCCTGCCTGCGGCGCAGTAGTCTCCGACAGCGACGTGGCGTGCGCCGATTGCGGCCTCGCGTTCGTTGCCAGCGACGATCCCGGATGATCTCGGACGAACCGGATTACTTCGGAAACCAGGATGCCTGTGGTTGACGCGTTTGGCCGATGAGTGACCCAGCAACCTCGAGGTGCGTCATGGGCAGACTCTTCGGCCTCGTTCTGATGCTGATCTCGCTCTACATCGGGATGACCGTCTACACCAAGGGGATCGAGCAGGCGTTCGGCGGAGCGCTGGCGCCGATCCAGCCGCTCCAGAGCCGCGACACGCCCTTCGCCACCGAGCTGACACCAGCGGCTGGGCTGGCCGATGCTCCGGCAGAGCCGGTACGGCCGGTCCGGGTCACCGATGCGGTGCGCGAGCAGGTGTCTGCGGATCTCGCAGCTGGAGCAAGCCGCCGCGGCTACGATCCGGATCGGTGACCCAGCCCTAGCTGCGATGAGAGCGCCGGGTTATTCGGGAATCAGCTCGTCGTAGCGCGCTTCGTGCTCGCCGTGCGCGCGCTCGACGGCCGCGCCGGCACGCTGGGTGGCAGAGCCCTGCGGCGCCTGCGAGGCGTCTTCGTCTCCGATCAGCGAGGCGAAGCGTCCGCCGAATGCGCCGTCTGCTCCCTGCGTATAGACCTCAACGGTGATCCAGATCGCGACGACGGCCAGCAAGAGGCCGATGGCCTTGCCCATGGTGGGACCCCTCTAGAGGGTTCGCTGGGTCATCGGCCAGACGCCGCCGCGCCTGTACGCGCCGGGGGCGGGTCTCCCGGAGCGGCGCTCCGGGCGCTCGCGTACCCTTCGCAGCATCGCGCGCCGACCGGGCTGAGGCCCCAGGCGAGAATCGGGCCACGTTGGGGCCACGTGATGGATGACATCGACCGATTCCTGACGACCTGGCGCCGGACCGTTGCCGAGAGGGATCTCGACGCACTGCGCGCTCTGCTCTCGGAGGACGTCTCGCTCGGGGCCCCTCCCTACTGGGCGCGCCTCGAGGGCCGAGCGCTGGTGCATCACCTGCTCGGCCTGATCTTGAACACGATCGAAGACTTCACCTATCACCGCGAGTGGCGGAACGGCAGCGAGCTGGCGCTCGAGTTCATGGGGCACGTGGGCGCGGTGGAGCTGCAGGGTATCGACCTGATTTCGCTCAGCGACAGTGCGATGATCCGGAAGCTCGACGTGCTGATCCGACCCGCGAACGGCGTCGAGGCGTTGACGGCGGTGATCGCGCCGCAGATGATGGCGTTCGTGACCGGCCGGCGCGGCGACGGATGACGCACGTGTCGAGTGGTAGAGTCGCGCCGTCGTGAGCAACAACTTCCAGCCCGGCATCCTCGCGGACGTCCCCGTCGGAGGAACGGGGCGCGAGCGGTGACCGGCGTGAGGGTCGAGATGGAGCCGATCGGGACCGTCCGCTCGCCGCGCGAGCAGGTGCGGGACGACGAGTGGGGCGGAATGGTGTCGCAGATCGTCCTCGACGAACGCTTCGACGCCGACGCGCTCGACGGCATCGAGCAGTTCTCCCACGCCGAGATCCTCTTCTTCTTCGACCGCGTCGACCCCGGGAAGGTCGTCTCCGGTGCGCGACATCCGCGGAACAACCGCGACTGGCCCGCGGTGGGCATCTTCGCGCAGCGCGGGAAGGCCCGGCCGAACCGGATCGGGAGCACGATCGTCCGGGTAGTCCGCCACGAGGGCCGCGTTCTGCACGTCGCTGAGCTCGACGCGGTCGACGGGACGCCAGTGCTCGACATCAAGCCGGTGATGCGGGAGTTCCTACCCCGCGAGGAGGTGCACCAACCTCGCTGGTCGTCGGAGCTGATGACTCACTACTGGGAGCGCGGCGAGTAGGAATAGTAGGGAGGGCCTTGCCTTGTGGGTGAAAACCAACAGTCCAGGCGGTTTACTGCCGTAGCCGCGCCTAACCCGGGCATCTCGTGCCCACGCGGAACCGGGCAGAACCCTGGTGAGACATCCGGGCTAACGCTGATCTGACGCGCGCTTGCAAGGAGGCCGACTCGAGAGTGGGCCGACGCGCAGCGAGCCGCAGCCGAGCGAAGGCGGGCCCCTGCGCGGGCTAGGTCGGGGCGTCACCTCGGACCGCACGGCTGGTGAGACGATCGAATCGCTCCGCTGCTGACAAGCGCCCGGTGAAGGCGTGCATGTGCTTTTTGCTAGGTTTTGCTAGGTAGGCTGCCATGAACCAAGTAGCGGCGGACGAGAAGTCGCTATGCTGAGCCGCAAACCTTCTTGCGGGGGAGATGTCGCTAGTGTCCAAGCCCAGAGACTGGTCCAAGGTCATTGATCGCTTGAATCGGAGTCGACAGG
The DNA here is from genome assembly GCA_964587305.1 of uncultured Spirochaetales bacterium. GTDB lineage: Bacteria > Myxococcota_A > UBA9160 > UBA9160 > SMWR01 > JAHEJV01. The sequence continues at coordinate 5,469 of CAZPNB010000083.1, forward strand.
GAGAGCTGCGAGTGAAGATGGGCTCGCCTGGGAGCGCACAGGTCACGCGCTGCCGGTTGCTCGCCCAGTGGGCGAATCTCGAGGCCGAGACGATCGGCTCGACGCTCGTCCTGCGGCTGCCGCGATAGCTCCGCCGCCGGCGCACCCTCTCCGGGTGCGGCTTGGTCGCCCGAGATCAACGAGCGCGCTGGGGAGGTTCGGTGCTGAAGATCCATCCGCGGATCGAGACCTCGCGTCTGCGGCTGCGACCCTTCGTGGCCGATGACGCCGCAGCGCTCGCCCAGCACGGGGGTGCGGCGGCGATCGCCGACACGATGCTCGACTGGCCTCACCCTTTCTCGGCGGCCAACGCGCGCTCGACGATCGCGGCGCAGGCGGCGAGCTACCAGACGGGGCGTGCGGTCCACTTCGCCGTGGAGCGCCGCGACCGCGCCGGCCTGATCGGGGGGGTCGAGCTGTGCGACCTCGACGCCCGGCACCAGTGCGCCGAGCTCCGCTTCTGGATCGCCGAGGCCGAGTGGGGACAGGGGCTCGCAGGCGAGGCAGCGCGCGCGGTGTTGCGCTTCGGCTTCGCCGACCTGGGCCTGCACCGGATCGATGCGATGCACCTGGTGCGCTGTCAGGCCGCAGCAGCCGTGCTGCGCAAGATCGGTATGGGACAGGAAGGCCTGCTGCGCGAGCGGGTGTGCAAATTTGGACGCTTCGAGGACGTGGCGCTGTACGCGTCGCTCACCGGCGATTCGGGCGCGCTGCAGCCGCGTCCGGCGGAGGTGTCGCGGCCGGCATAGCGGAGTGCAGGCATCCGCGGGGTGCGCCGCCCGTGGTATGGTTCCCTTCATGCGGGCACCCGGGACCTTCGCCGTGATCACCTGCGTCGCGATGCTCGCCGTCGGGGCGGTCGCCGCGCCCGCTTCGGGCGAGACGGCGACGATCACGCCCC
>CAZPNB010000084.1:0-13493 GCA_964587305.1 uncultured Spirochaetales bacterium
TCGCGCTCGTGCTGCATGAGCGCATGGATCCGCGCCGACATCTCGACGAAAGCACGAGCCAGTCGCGACCTTCTCGGCGGCGATAGCTCGCGCGAGCGGTGCAACAGATCGTGCCTGCTCGGCACGAAGAGAAGCCGGCTCGGTGGCCGATGCAGCCCTGCCATTCCTGTGGAGCGCGCCGTGAGAGCGCGCTCGGTGTCGTGGTCCGATGGATCCTGCGACCCCGCGAGAATCCAGCCCGGATCTCCTATGCTCGCTGCGCCGTGGGAGAGGGCCGCAACTGATGGCGGAGATACGCGACGTCACCGACCAGGGCTTCGCACAGGACGTGCTCGCGTCCGCGATGCCGGTGCTGGTGGACTTCTGGGGCGATCACTGCCCCGCCTGCCGGCAGATTGCGCCGATCCTCCAGCAGCTCGCCGGCGAATACGCGGGGCGCCTGTCGATCGTGAAGATGCACGCCGCCGAGAACCCGAGCACCGCCGCGAAGCTCGGCGTGCGCGCGATGCCGACGATCCTGGCCTTCGCGAAGGGCTGTGTGGTGGGCCAGCTGGTCGGCGCGCGGCCGAAGGCGGCCTTCACGGAGCTGATCGAGCGTGCGCTGAAGGCGGCCTAGCAGATCGAAGTCGCGACAGCGGAACAATGATGCCGGCCGAATTACTCGACGACTTCTCTGACGTTTCGGGCTGGAGCGCGGTGGCGTCGGGGCAGGCTCGGCTCGATCTCTCCCGGGACGACGGCCCGCACGGCAATGCGCTGCGGCTCGACTTCGACTTCCGCGGTGGGGGCGGGTTCGTCGTCGCGCGCAAGCTGTTCGCGCGCGCGCTGCCGTCCCGCTATGCGTTCTGCTTCAACGTGCGCGGGGACGCTCCCGCCAATCGCCTCGAGTGGAAGCTCGTCGACCCGTCCGGACGCAATGTCTGGTGGGCGAAGCGCGAGGGCTTCGAGTTTCCGGCGCAGTGGTGCCCGGTGCGGATCCCGAGCAGCGAGATCGAGTTCGCGTGGGGGCCCGCGGGCGGCGGCACGCCGGCGCAGCTCGGCGCGCTCGAGCTGGCGATCGTCGCGGCGCCCGGCGGCCGCGGGACCGTCTGGATCGAAGACCTCTGCTTCGAGGACCTCTCCTATCGCGCCCAGCCGATCATTTCATCGAGCAACGCCGAGGCCGAGCCGCAGTGGATGACGATCGACTTTCAGGAGCCGCGCGAGATCGGCGGCCTGGTCGTCCACTGGGACGTGGGCTCCGGCGCGCGATCGTTCGACGTCGCGGGCTCGAGCGACGGGCAGCAGTGGACGGTACTCGCGTCGCCGCGCGAGGTCACCGGCGCGCGTAGCTACCTGTACACGCCGGGCGCCACCGCGCGCCACCTCCGGCTCGACCTGCGCGCGCTGCGCAGCGGCGATCGCGTCGGCATCCGCGAGGTCGAGACGCTGCCGCTCGAAGTCTCGCGTTCGCTCACCTCCTTCCTGCTGGCGATCGCCCCGCGCGAGCGCCGGGGCCTCTATCCCCGCTACCTGTACGCGGAGCAGTGTTACTGGACGCCGGTCGGCATCGCGGGAGCGCCCGCGTGCGCGCTGCTCAGCGAGACTGGGATGCTGGAGGTCGACCGCGGCAGCTTCTCGCTCGAGCCGTTCCTGTTCGCCGACGGCGAGCTCGTCACCTGGGCCGACGCGGAGATCGAAGTCGAGCTGGCCCAAGGCTGGTTGCCGATCCCGACCGCTGTGTGGCGCGCGCGAGGTTTCCGCCTCTCCACCACCGCGTTCGCGACGGGTGCTCCGGACCAGGCGGTGCTGTACACGATCTATCGCCTCGAGTGCGACGGCACAGCCAGGCGCCGCGCGACGCTGTTCGCCGCGGTGCGGCCGTTCCAGGTGACGCCGCCGTGGCAGGCGTTTGGCGCGCTCGGCGGCGTGAGTCCGATCCGGGAGCTCGCGTTCCGCGACGGCGCGGTCTGGGTCAACGGCAACCAGGCCGTGATTCCGATCGACCCGCCAAGTGGCTTCGGCGCGGCGGCCTTCGAGCACGGCGCGTTTCCGCAGTGCCTCGAGTACGGGGAGCTGCCGGAGCGCCTCGAGGTGAGCGACACCACAGGTCTCGCCTCCGGTGCGCTGCGTTATGAGCTCGAGCTCGCGCCGCACTCCGCGCAGGAGATCGCGATCGCGGTTCCGTTCGGCCCGCACGGTCCGAGCCAGCACGACGCCGTCCGGTCGAGCGGGCGCGCGGCGGCCCGCGAGCACGCAACCGCCTGCGAGACCTGGCAGCGCGACCTCGGGCAGGTGGCGATTCGCGCGCCGGAGCCGGCGCGCGCGTGTCTCGACGCGCTGCGCACCGCCACCGCGCACATCCTGCTGGTCCGCGACGGCAGCGCGCTCCAGCCCGGCCCGCGGCGCTACACGCGTTCGTGGATCCGTGACGCGTCGACGATGTCCGCGGCGCTCTTGCGGATGGGCCGCAACGGCGAGGTGCGCGACTTCCTGCGCTGGTACGCGCCGCACCAGCGGGCCGACGGGAACGTGCCCTGCTGCGTCGACCGCAGCGGCGCCGACTGGCTGCCCGAGCACGACAGTCACGGCCAGCTGATCTACACGCTCGCGGAATACTTCCGTTTCACCGGTGATCTCGCGCTCGTGGAAGAGCTGTGGCCCGCGGTGCAAGGCGCCACCGGCTACCTCGAACGCCTGCGCGCGCAGCGCCTCACCCCCGAGTTCGCGACCGGCGAGAAGCGCGCGTGTTTCGGAATCCTGCCGGAGTCCGTCAGTCACGAGGGTTATCTCGCGCATCCGGTCCACGCCTACTGGGACGACTTCTGGGCGCTGCGCGGGATCGGCGACGCGGTGGAGCTGGCCCGCGCGCTCGGGCACGACGCGCAAGCGAGGCACCTGTCCGCGCTGCGCGCGTCGCTGCACGAGTGTCTGTATGCCTCGATCGCCGCGACGATGGCGGAGCGGCGGATCGACACGCTCCCCGGCTCGGTGGAGTGGGCCGACTTCGATCCGTCGGCGAGCGCCACCGCGCTGATGATCACCGACGCCATCCAATGTCTCCCCACCGGAGTGCTGACGCGGACCTACGACCAGTACCTGGCGGGCTTCCGCCGGCGGCAGAGCGGTGAGCTGGACTGGGCCAACTACACGCCCTACGAGATCCGGATCATCAGCGCACTGGTGCGTCTCGGCCGGCGCGCGGAGGCCCACGAGCTGCTCGACGCGTTCCTGGCCGACCGGCGCCCGCTGCGCTGGAACCAGTGGCCCGAGATCGCGTGGCGCGACCCGCGCAGCCCCGGGCACCTGGGCGACCTGCCCCACACGTGGGTCGGCGCGGAGTACGTCCTCGCCGCGCTGTCGCTGTTCGCCTATGAACGCCCGGCGGACGGCGCGCTGGTGCTCGCCGCGGGCATCCCCGACGCGTGGCTCGCCGGCGGCTTCGAGCTGGCCGTCGAACGTCTACCGACCGCGTTCGGGACGCTCGACTACCGGTTGCGCCGGCCGCGCGAGGGCAGCCTGATCCTCTCGCTATCGAGTGCGCTCGCGCCGCCGGGCGGCATCGTGCTCCAGCCGCCGCTGCCCCGGCCGCTGCGCGGCGTCGAGATCGATGGCCGGCACGCGTCCCGATTCGATGCCGACGGCATCACGCTCGCGCGTAGCCCGGCGACCGTCGTGATGCGCTACTGACAGGGTTCGATGTCCATCCGTAGGACGGATCAGGCCGCAGGCCGTGATCCGCCGTGCAGGCGAGCGCGGTTTCAGCGCTGCAACTTCCCCGTCGCGGTGCGCTCGAGGGCGGGGACGATCCGGAACTCGCGCGGAATCTTGTAGGCGGGCAGCGCGGCGCGGCATGCCGCGACCAGCGCGGCGCGCGGCGGTGCGCGCTCGGGATCGTCGGGGACGATCTCGGCGACCGGGATCTCGCCGAGCTGCGCATGCTCGCGCGCGCGCACACGGCACTCGCGCACGCCCCGGACGCGCGCGATCACCTCCTCGACCTCTTCGCAGAAGAACTTCATCCCGGCCATGTTGATCCGGTTGTGGCGCCGGCCGGCGAGGAACAGCGTGCCGTCGGCGTCGAACCAGCCCTGGTCGCCGGTGCGGAAGCCGTCGGGCTCGAGCAGCGGAGCCGACGGCGTCCACGGCGACAGGTACGCGTCGAACAGGCCCGGCCCGCGGATGCAGATCTCGCCGGTCCGCTCGGGCGAGCCGGGGCCCGACACCGGCCGGCCCGTGTCGTCGCGCAGCCACACGTCGTAGGCGGGCAGCGGGCGGCCGAGCGCGGTCGGCTTGCTCTCCGCCTCGGCCGCGTTCAGCACCGGGAGCCCCACCTCGATGATGCCGAGCGCCTGCGCGAGCGCGCAGCCGAAGCGCTCGCGGAAACGCGCTGCGATGTCCGCGCGCAGACCCTCGGCGGTGGAGATCGCGAGGCGCACGTCGAGGCCGATTCCCGATGCGTCCTTCGCGAGCAGGTGATAGTGGAACGGCGACGCATAGCATACGGTGGCGCGCGCGCGCGCGGCGAGCTCGAGCACCGGGCGCGCCAGCGAGCCGGCGGGCAGCAGGATCGTCGCGCCGAAGCGCAGGTAGAGCAGGATCGACACTACGAAGTGATGCGCCATCGGCAAGAGCCACAGGATGCGGTCGTCGGGGCCGATCGCGAGGCCCTGGTTCGCGGCGGCGAGCCGCTCTGCGATCCGCGCGTGCGACAGCACCACCCCCTTGCTCGAGCGGGTGGTGCCCGATGTGAAGCGCAGATAGGCGGGGTTGAGGGCGCGGAACGCCGCGTCCTCGCGCAGCGCGCCAGGCTTCCACGGCCGGCACGCGGTGCCCTCGTCCTCGGCGACGATCCAATCCAGCAGCGCCGCATCCGCGAAGCACTCGCGCGCGGGGCCGGCGGCGTCGTCGGGGATCGGCACCAGGCAGCCGCCGGCGGCCAGGATCGCGAGCGCCTGCTCGATGAAGCCGGCTCCCTGGCGCGCGACCAGGCCGCAGCGATCGCCGGGCGAGAGGCCGGCGGCGCGCAGGCGCGCGGCTTCCGCGTCGAAGCGGCGGACGAGTTCGGCGTAGCTGATCGCGCGCGTCGCTCCGCCCGCGTCCGCGCACAGCGCCGGGTGATCGGGGCGCGCGCGCGCATGCGCGCGGATCGCGTCCAGCACCGTCTCGCCGGCGGTCGCGGTCACGGGAACGGATAGCCGTCGGCCTGGGCGACGATCCGCTCGCGCACGCGCTCCGGGTCGACCGACGCCAGCGGCGTCCGCTCGCGCGCGGCGAGCGCCGCCGCGACACCGATCGCCTCGCCGGTCGCGAGCGCGGTGCCGATCACGCGCAGCGCGCCGAGCGCCTCGTGGCTGGCCGACAGGCAGCGCCCCGCCATCCCGAGCATCGCGTGGCTGCGGCTCACCAGTGCGCCGAGCGGCACCGAGCACGGCCCCTCCGGATACTCGTAGCGGGGACGGCGGTGGTCCTCCCAGAGCTCTATCGGCCACACCGAGAGTGCGACCTCGTCGCGCCGCCGGCGGCCCGAGAGCACGTCTTCCCGCGAGATCTCGACGCGGCCGATCGCGCGGCGTGTCTCGCGGATGCCGACTCGCGCCGGCCAGTCAGCGACGCGCGCCTTCGCGAAGCCGGGCCGCGACGCACGCAGGAACGAGACCACCTGCTGCGCGTAGTCGAACGCGCGCACGCGAAGTGCCGCGAGGTATTCGGAGTCGAGCGGCGCGAATTCTCGGCCGGCGAGCGGCGGAATCGTCAGCGTCGCGTACAGCGAGCCGGGCCGGCCTTCGGGACGCACGACGATCGACTCGCACTCCGGCGGCAGCCCGCCGCTGCGCGCGGCATGCGCGACGGCTGCGGTGAGCCGCAGCCGCTCGAAGCCCGCGAACGACTCGCCCGCGACCCCCTCGAGCCGGAAGATGAACGACGGGCGCTGGAGCTTCTCGCTCGCGGCGATCGCGGTGTCGGCGCCGCCCAGCAGAGCGGCGGCCGCCTCGCCACTCGTGTCGACGACGACGCGTGCCTCGATCGCGTCGTCGCCGGCCGGCGTGCGCAGCGCGAGCCGCGACTCCCGGCGCGCACTGCGCGCCAGCTCCACGCCGCACACCGCGGTGCGCGTGCGGACCTCGAGCCCCGCCGCCTTCGCGCACGTCTTCTCCGCCAGCTCCGCGAACACCGGCGGGCGGATTGGCAGGTAGCGCACGCGGCCCGCCACCTCCGGCTCACCGCTGCCCCCGCCGCGCGATAGCGCGTCGGCGATCCGCGAGGGCAAGCCCGGGTGCACCGGCTGCGCGTAATCGGTGTCCTGGAGGTAGAGGCCGCAGATCGTGTGCACCAGCGCATGGGTGGCATTGCCGCCGAGCGCAGGATCGCGCTCGATCAACACGGTGGCAGCACCCGCGGCGGACGCCGCCAGTGCCGCGGCGATACCCGCCGGCCCGCCTCCGATCACCGCCACGTCGGAGCAGGGCTTGCGACTCAACCGAGCAGGTCCTTCGTCAGCTGCTCGCGGAACAGCGGGAGCTCGCCCGGATGCCACGCGTCGCGCTGACGCACGTGGGTGTAGCCGAGGCGGCCTCCGCGCAGAGCCAGCACGAGGCCGCTGCCCGGCGACGCCGGCACCGATGGCACGCCGAAGCCGTCCTCGACGGGGGCTCCGAAGAAGCGCTCGAGGCCGGGACAGAACTCGCCGGTGTACGCGAAGAAGAACGAGCACAGCTCGCCGCGCAGCGCGTACCGCGCGAGGCTGCCGTACAGCCGGCTGGGCGCCCGGCGCGCGAACTCCATCGCGGCGACGCCGTTCTCGATCTGTCCGCCGCGGATCGCGCGCAGGCGCTGCTCCTTCAGCGCGCCGAGCAGCGCGTCCATGTCGTCGACGCACGACGCCGGCACCTGGAACCACAAGAGCGACACGCGCGTGCGGAAGATCGCCCCGTCACCCCCCTTGGCGCGCAGGTTCACCGGCAGCGGCACGACGTAGCTCGCGGGCACGTCGCCGCGCCGGCGCAGCACCCCGTGGTGCGCGCGGATCGCGGCGCCCAGGTAGAAGATCATCGGCGTCAGGAAGCCGGCCAGCGCGCTCGCGCGCTGCTGGATCTGCGCGCTCTCGGCGGCCGTGAAATGAACGCGGTCGATCGCCAGATCCTGGCGCGCGCCGCGCTCGGGGCCCGCCGGCGAGCGCACCGGCAGCCGGCCGAGCCCCGTCATCCAACGCTGCCACGCCACCGCCATCGTGCCGCGCTCGCTCTGCGTGGCGGGCAGCGCGACGTCGGGCGGCGCGCCGGGGTGGTCGGCCGCGGGGACGGCGTCGGGCGTGCGGGTCCCCACGTGGCACGCCTCGAGGAACTCGAGGAAGCGCTCGCTGCCCCAGCCGTCGAGCAGCATGTGCAGCCAGGTGAGCGCTACGTCGGTGCGGCCGTCGGCGTAGCGGACCGCGTCGGCGCGCAGCAGGCCCCCGGGCCGGTCGGGGTGCAGCTCGTTCAGCCGCTCGGCGAAGAGCGCCGGCAGCACGACCGGCGCATCCCAGTCGCCGGGTGGTGCGGCGCGCGTCTCGTGCACCGCGAACGCGGGTCCCGGCGCGCGCCGCGCGAGGTCGAGCCGGTACTCGGCGCTGCCGATTCCGCGATGGCGGCGGATCGGCGCGCGCAGGATCGGGTTCGCGTCGACCACCGCGCGCAGCACGCGCTCGAACGCGTCGGGCGCGAAGCCGGGACCGAGCCGCAGCACGATCTGCGACAGATGGCTGGCCTGGTTGCGGCGCCGTGTCTCGGCGTCGAACGCGAGCAGGAACGCGTCGGCTCCGGTGAGCGGCAGCCGGTCAGCCGCGCGAGACATACTCGTGGATCGATGCGGCCAGCGTCTCGGCCGTCTCCAGGTTCTCGGGGGTGAGCAGGCTCTCGTCAGCCCAGACACCGGTCGCCTCCTCGATCGCGAGCATCAGCTGGGTGACGGCCAGCGAATCGAGCCCCGACTCGATCAGGTTGGACTGCGGCGAGAAATCTCCGTCGGGCGCGAGTAGATCGTCGCGCAGGATCCGGTGGATCAGGTCCGTCAGGCGCTCGCGCGTCCAGCCATTGTCGCTCATCCGGGGCGCAATGTTTCACAGCCGGAGGTGGTGAGCAACCGGCGCTCGGTGATTGAAGCGCCCCAGCACCGTGGACTATGCTGGCCGCCGTGCCCCGACACGTGGCGATCCTGGGGGCGGGCCCTGCAGGCGCCTCGCTCGCGGCCTATCTGGCGGGCGATCGCGCGCGCCGCGGCGCGGGCCCCGAGTTCGAGGTCACGCTCTTCGACGGCGGCGTGCGCCCGCCGCTCGTTGTCGGCGAGTCGCTGGTGCCGGCGGTCGTTCCATTCCTGAAGCACCTCGGCATCGAGGAGGAGGTGGCCTCCTACTCCATCTACAAGCCCGGGGCGATCTTCCGCTTCGCCCCCGACGACCTGCTCGCGTTCCGCTTCAACGAGGTGCGCGGCGCCCGCACCACCTACTCCTACAACGTGCCCCGCGACCGCTTCGACGCGTCGGTGCGCGACGCCGCGACGCGCGCCGGCGCGCGCTTCGTCCCACACCACGCACGCCTCGAACGCAACGGCGCCGGCGAGCGGGTGCGCCTCGCGGAGGCGAGCCTCGCCGCGGCCGGCCTCGCGCGGCAGCCAGACTTCATCATCGACGCCGGCGGGCGCGGGCGACAGCTCGCACGGCTGCTCGACATCCCCACCGTCAGCGGCGATCGGCGCGACACCGCGCTGCACGCGCACCTCGAGGGCGTCGCGCTGATCAACCCGGGCGACATCCACACCGACCGGCTCGAGCACGGCTGGTCTTGGCGGATCCCGCTGCCGGGACGGGTATCGGTGGGCCTGGTGATGGACCCGGCGGTGCTGCGCGAGTTCGGCTCCGACGCCGAGGAGCAGTTCGACGCCTACCTGCGCCACGACCCGCAGCTCGCCGACTGGGGCGTCACCGCGAAGCGCATCTCGCCGGTGATGAAGTACACGAACTACCAGCTGCGCTGCACGCGCGGCGTCGGCCCTGGCTGGGCTCTTGTCGGCGACGCGTTCGGCTTCATCGACCCGGTGTTCTCGAGCGGCCTCTTGATCGCGCTCGACGGCGCGTGGCAGCTCGCGCGCGCGCTCCAGGCCGGCAGCGAAGGCGCGCTGCGCCGCTTCGAGGCGCGCAATCTGCAACAGCTCGCGAACTGGCAGCGCGTGGTCCGCTATTTCTACGATGGACGTCTGTTTACGCTGTTCAAGATCGGCGAGACGATGAGCACGCGCTGGCTAGGCCGCGTGACCGACTTCCACTTCCGCCGGCACATGCCGCGCGTCGTCACCGGTGAGGCGACCACCCACCGCTACAGCATGGGCCTGCTCGATTTCATGGTGCAGCACGCGCTGCTCGACCTGGACCCGCGCGAGCGCGCGGTCCGTTAACCGGGTGCAGGCCGACCTTGCTCCAGCGAAGAAGCTACATTCGTGAGCATAAGGAATGGGAATCCGTAGGGCGGATTAGCGAAGCGTAATCCGCCACTCCGCGCCGGTTGCCAGTGGCGGATTACGGCCTTCGGCCTTCTAATCCGCCCTACGAATTACTGTCGAATCAGGGTTAGCGCTCATGCGATTCCACGAAGAAGCCGCCCGCGAGAGCTACGACGTGGTGGTCGTCGGCAGCGGCCTCGGCGGTCTCACCAGCGCGGCGCTGCTCGCCCGCGCCGGCCGCAGTGTGCTGATCGTCGAGCGCCACGACCGGCCGGGTGGATACGCGCACGCATTTCGCCGCCGCGGCTATCGCTTCGACTCGGCGGTGCACCTGGTGAGCGGCTGCGAGCCGGTTCCGTTCGAGGGCGGCGGCGTGCTGCACGACCTGCTCAGCGCGCTCTCGGTGCGCGACCGCTGCGATTTCGTGCGCGTCGACCCATGCTATCGGGTGGAGTGGCCGGGGCTCACGCTCGACGCGCCGTGCGAGCTGGAGCGCTTCGCCGAGGCGCACGCCGAGCGCTTCCCGCACCAGGCCAAGGGCATCCGCGGCTTCCTCGAGGATTGTCTGTTGATCCGCGGCGAGGCGAGCCGCGCCGAGGAGCAGTCGGGCGCGCGGCCGTTCGCGCGGCCCGAGCGCTTCCCGCTGCTGTTGCGCTACCGGCGCGCGACGCTGCGGCAGGTGCTCGAAGCGCGCGTCGACGACCCGGGCGCACGCGCAGCGCTCGCCTCGCTGTGGCCCTACCTCGGGCTGCCGCCGTCGCGCGTCTCGTTCCTGTACTTCGCGACGATGCTGACCAGCTACGTGGCCGACGGTGCCTACTACTGCCGCGGCACGTTCCAGTCGCTGGCCGACGCGCTGGTGGATGCCGCGGTGAGCGCGGGCGGCGAGCTGCTGCTGCGCGTTCCGGTGCGCCGGATCCTGGTCGAGAACGGGCGCGCGGCCGGCGTGCTGCTCGAGAACGGGCAGCGCGTGCGCGCGCCGGTCGTGATCTCGAACGCCGACGCGCGCCAGACGATCGAGGAGCTGTGCGGCGCCGAGCACTTCCCACAGCACTTCGTCGCGCGGCTGCACGCCGCGTCCACGTCGATCTCCGCGTTCGTCGTTTACGCGGCCACCTCGCTCGATCTCGCCGCGGCCGAGCTCGCGCACGAGACCTTCCTGTATCCGAGCGCGGATCACGAGGCCGCGTACCAGAGCGGGGTCGGCGGCGAGCCGGACTGGCTGTCGATGACCGTGCCGACGCTCGTCGACCCGACGCTGGCGCCGCCCGGGGAACATCTGCTGGTGCTGACGACGCTGGTGAGCGGGCAACCCTCCGCGCGCTGGCATGACCTGAAAGAGCCGCGGATGGAGTCGCTCTTGCAGCGCGCCGAGCGGCGGCTGCCGGGACTCGGCGCATCGCTCTGCTATGCCGAGGCGGCCACCCCGCGCACGATGGAGCGCTACACGCGCAACACCGACGGCGCGATCTACGGCTTCGACGTGACCCCCGCGCAGGTGGGCCCCGGCCGGCTCGACAACCAGACGCCACTTCCGGGCCTCTACCTCGCCGGCCACTGGACGCGCCCCGGCGGCGGCGTCACCGGCGTCGTGCGCTCGGGGATGCGCACGGCGGGGTTGGTGCTCGGTGTCGGAGACGCCACCGACCGCTCCTGAAGGGGATCGATGGCAGCGCGGGGCGAGCTTCGTATCCGAGCGACACCGGTTCAGGGAACCGTCACCGATGCCGCGCGCCCGTATTTCTCGACATTCGATACCGGATGGTTGTGGGGCTGCACCACGGACTGGGCATTGTTGGGCGTCGAGGGGTCGCCCCAGCGAGAGGCATCGAAGTCGATCTCGCGATTCGGATGCTTCGCCGCTCCCTCCTGATCGCCGTGGGGGTCCCACAGGAATCCACCGAACGTGATGTTCGGGTGCAGGTTCGCGAGATCGCTCTCAGTCGTGAACTCGTAGACGCCGTACGTCGGCGGGTTTGCGGGAGATCCAATCGGGTCTCCGACTGGTGATCGATGTCAGAATCTCGCGAGCGGAAGGCTTTCGCGCCGCCGGTGCGATGGGATACGCTGCGCCCGGTCTGCCCGCCCCGTCGCGAGGCGCGGCACGGCGGGCGACCAAAGGAGGGGTGAGATGACGATGCGATTCGCGAACGCGTTCGTAACTGGTGTCGCAATGGTGGGTCTCGTGCTCGGGTCGGGTGCGATCCTCGGCGGCTGCAAATCCAACGACGCCGCCGCGCAGCCCGCCGGCGCGGAGGCCAAGCCGGCGGAACCGGCCAAGGCCGCTCCGGTCAAGGGTGCGGCGGCGCCCGCGGGCCACCGGATGGCCAAGGTGCAGATGAACATGTCCCCGCAGCAGGTGCAGGAGATCATGGGAGCGCCCACCGGGGAAGCCAGCTACCCCAGTGCCAAGACGTTCATGCCGTACAACTTCGGCAACGACACCGGCAACCGCCATGAGTACAAGTACAAGGGTGACGGCCGCGTCGTCTTCGCTGTTCCCCGCTACGGCGGCAATATGAAGGTCGTGCGCGTCGACTACGATCCGACCGAAGACGGCAACTGACCGTCGTTCTGCTCCCAGGCCGATGACCACGCAGCCCACCCACGGCTTCGCGGGAGACGTGTCCCGTGAAGAGATCGCGATCGGCTTCGCGTCCTTGACCGTCGAGGACGTCGTCGCGGTCGCTCGCGACGGCGCGCGCCTGGCACTCGAGCGCGACGCGGCCTATCGCGGGCGCCTCGAGGCCGGCCGCCTCGCGCTCGAGAACGCGCTGCGCAACGGCGTTGCGGTGTACGGCGTCACCACCGGAGTGGGCGCGTCGCAGGGCCGCGAGGTTCCCGAGTCCGAGCGCAAGGTCGTCACGCAGAACCTGCTGCGCTTCCACGGCTGCGGCACGGGTCGCATCCTCGACGCCGAGGAGGCGGCCGCGGTGGTAGTGGCGCGCGCGGTGTCGCTCGCGCGCGGCTACTCCGCGGTGCGGCCGCTGGTGCTGGAGCGGCTGTGCGAGCTGGTGAATCACGGCATCCTGCCGCGGATTCCCGAGGAGGGCTCGGTCGGCGCGAGCGGCGACCTGACGCCGCTCTCGTACGTCGCGGCGCTGCTGGTCGGCGAGCGCGAGGCACTCGTCGACGGTCAAGTGCTGGCCGCCGCAGATGCGCTGGCGGGCGCCGGGCTCGAGCCGCTCGCGCTCGAGCCGAAGGAGAGCCTCGCGCTGATGAACGGCACCAGCGTGATGACCGCGCTGGCCTGCCTCGCGGTCGAGCGCGCGGCGCGGCTCGCGCGCTGGGCCAGCGCGCTGACCGCGATGACGGTGCGCGCGATCGCCGGCAACCCGCGCCACTTCGATCGCGCGATCTTCGAGCTGAAGCCGCACCCCGGCACGCGACGCGCCGCGGCGTGGATCCGCGACGACCTCGAACCGGTCGCGGCGCTGCGCCCGGCTCGCCTCCAGGACGTCTACTCGGTGCGCTGCGCGCCGCACGTGATCGGCGTGCTGCTCGACGCGACAGCGTTCGCGCGCCAACTGGTCGAGATCGAGCTCAACGGCGTGAACGACAACCCGATCGTCGATCCCGAGTCGGGCGCGGTGCTGCACGGCGGAAACTTCTACGGCGGGCACGTCGCGTTCGCGATGGATGGGCTCAAGAGCGCGGTGGCGGGCGTCGCCGATCTGCTCGACCGCCAGATGCAGCTCCTGTGCGCGCCGGCGTCGAGCGGCGGGCTGCCCGAGAACCTCGCGCCGAACGGCGCCGGCAACCACGGCTTCAAGGCGATGGGGATCTCGACGTCGGCGCTCGCCGCGGAAGCGCTCAAGCTGACGATGCCCGCGGCGTCGTTCAGCCGCAGCACCGAATCGCACAACCAGGACAAGGTGAGCATGGGGACGATCGCCGCGCGCGACTGCCGCCGCATCCTCGAGCTGTCGGAGACGGTTTCCGCGATCCTCCTGCTCGCGGACTGCCAGGCGCTCGAGCTGCGCGGCGACACCGGCGCGGGTCGCGCGCGCGCGCTGCGCGAGGCGGTGCGCCAGACCGTG